>JADLBI010000280.1 GCA_020847775.1 Opitutaceae bacterium | reverse complement strand
CGCCATGCTGACCCCCGCCGCCGCCTTGGATCTTATCCTGCAAAACCAGGCCACGTTTTCCGCCGAGCCCTGCGCCTTGGCGCGGGCGCATGGCCGGGTGCTGCGCCGGGATATTTGCGCCGACCGCGACCAGCCGCCCTTTCATCGGGTCGCGTTGGACGGCTACGCGCTGCGCTCAGCCGCCGTGGCCCAAGGCATCCGCCGGTTCCGCGTGGTTGCCGTGCAGGCCGCCGGCATGCGCCCAGCGGAACTGGGCGAGGAACCCGACGCCTGCGTGGAAATCATGACCGGCGCGGTGTTGCCCGCGGGTGCCGACTGCGTCGTGCCCTACGAAGAGACCACCCGCGAAACCATCACCGCCCACCAGGAAAGTGTCACGTATTACGTGACACTTTCCGATTCCGCGATCCAGGGTAGCCAGGCCGGGAGGGCGGTGCACGCGCGTGGTTCGGATTTTGCGGCCGGTGATTTGGTGGTGGCAAAGGGGTGCCGCTTGGGAGCGCGCGAAATCGCGGTGGCGGCGAGTTGCGGTTGCGCGGAACCGAGCGTGAGCCGGTGGCCAAAAATCGCCGTGATCAGCACGGGCGACGAACTGGTTGAGGTGGATGCGGTGGTCGCGCCGCATCAAGTGCGCCGGAGCAATGATTACGCGCTGCGCGCCGCGCTCATCGCGGCGGGTTATCCAGTCGTCGAGCGTTTTCATCTGCACGACATGAAGCACGAGATGGAGCACCAGATGTGGCACATCATGGCCGAATTTGACGTGGCGCTGCTGACCGGCGGCGTCTCGAAAGGAAAATTCGATTATCTGCCCGCGGTGCTCGAATCCCTCGGCGTGAAAAAGATTTTTCACGGCGTCGCGCAACGTCCCGGCAAACCATTTTGGTTCGGCCTCGGGTCGCGGCAGAATTCAGTCTTCGCGCTGCCGGGAAATCCGGTTTCAGCCTACACTTGTTTGCATCGCTACGCGCTGCCCGCCTTGGCCCACGCCTCGCGACACCAACCGATGTCGCCGCGCAAGATCCGATTGGCCGAGGCCTTCACGTTTTGCGCGCCTTTGGCGTGCATGTTGCCCGTCAAATTGGTGGTGGATGCCGCGGGCAACCAGACCGCCTCACCCCGCCCCACCAATAGTTCGGGGGATTTTGCCGGGCTGGTCGGCACGGATGGTTTTGTGGAATTGCCCGCCGAACAAAACGAGTTTCCCGCCGGCACGATTGCGAATTTCTGGCCGTGGGCTTGAGTGAATGGCTTCGAGCCGTTTCACCTTCTCCCGTCATGCTCTCCCACCTCAACGCCCAAGGCCAGCCTGCGATGGTCAACGTCGGCGAAAAACCCGTGACCAAGCGCACGGCGCATGCGGTGGCGATCGTGGAGCTGCCGGCGGAACTCGCGGCGCTGCTGCGCGACGGCGACATCGCCACGAAGAAGGGTCCGGTGTTTCAAACCGCAATTCTCGCCGGCGTCATGGGCGCGAAGCAGACAGGCAACCTCATTCCACTTTGTCATCCGTTGCCGCTCGAGGACTGCCAGATCGGCATCGAAACCAGCGACGACGGCCGGCTCGCGACGATTCATTGCCGCGTGCAAATTCACGCGAAGACCGGCGTTGAGATGGAGGCGTTGACTGGCGCGAGCGTCGCCGCGCTCACGCTCTACGACATGGGCAAGGCCGTGTCGCACGGCATCGTTATTCGCGAAATCAAGCTGCTAGAAAAAACCGGCGGCAAACGGGATTATCGCGAGAACACATGAAACTTCACCTGCAGTATTTCGCCCTGTTGCGCGAACAACGCGGGCTGACCGAGGAGGTGTTGCAAACGGATGCGGCCACGCCGACCGCGCTCTACGAGGAGTTGTGCGCGCGCCATGCGTTTTCGTTGCCGGCGGATCGGGTGCGCGCGGCGGTCAACGGCGCGTTTGTGCCGGCGGACGCGGTGCTCCGGGACGGCGATCGCATCGTATTTATTCCGCCGGTGGCGGGGGGCTAAGCATGTTTAAAATCGTTCACGACCCCATCGACGCGGAGGCGTTGAAACAAGCGCTGGCCGATTCACGCGCCGGCGCCTGCGTGACGTTTGAAGGCTGGGTGCGCAATCACAACGAGGGCCAGCCGGTCGAGGCGCTCGATTACGAAGCTTACGCCGAGCTCGCCGAAGCCGAAGGCGCGCGCATCCTCGCCGAAGCGCGGGATAAATTCGCCGTGCTGACCGTGGTTTGCCGACATCGCGTGGGCGCGTTGCGGGTCGGCGACTTGGCGGTCTGGGTGGGCGTCGGCGCGGCGCATCGCGACGCGGCATTTGGCGCATGCCGCTACATCATCGACGAGGTGAAGGCGCGGGTGCCGGTTTGGAAGAAAGAGCATTATATCGACGGGGCCAGCGCGTGGATCAACTGTGCCACCCGGGGCGATCACGCGGCCGCTTCTAAAAACCCGTGAATTTTTGCGGTCGGTCGATTCGACTCGTCATGTGGGTGGCGAGATTTAAGGTGGGACCATGCCGCCATTGGCCTTGACCACCTTGGAAAAGCTGGAACGCGTGCCGGTCGAATTCTGGCTAAAGATGGTGATGATTGTCGCGATTTTCGCCTTTTCCATCGTGCTCATCCGCGGCATTTCGCAGGTCAACAAGGTGGTGCTGACGATTCTCGTATTCCTCATTATTACCGGGCTGGGGTTCCACTGGGTATATGAGCGCAACGAGCCGAAATTCATGACGCCGGCGGTCGAGGCCATCGCGCCGTTTTTCCCCAGCAAGAGCATGAACAAGCGCTGGTAGGCGGATCAGCCCGGAGGTTTATGACGCCGGCTGAAAATTCAGGTGGTTTTTGCGGCGGGTTCCGCTAGAACGACGGTCGCCTATGGCCAAAGAACACTCCGACATCGGACTCATCGGGCTCGCCGTGATGGGTCAGAATCTCGCCCTCAACATCGCCGATCACGGTTTTCAGATCTCGGTTTACAACCGCACGACCGAGAAGACCGATAAGTTTGTCGCGGAAAACCCATCCACGCCAGGCGGCCTCGTCGGCACGAAGACACTGGAGGAATTCGTCGCCTCCCTGGCCAAGCCCCGCAAAGCGATCATCCTCGTGCAGGCCGGCCGCGCGACCGACGCCGTGGTGGATGGCCTCGCCGCGCTCTTCGAACCGGGCGACATCATCATCGACGGTGGCAACGCGCTGTGGACCGACACGATCCGCCGCGAAAAAGTGCTCAAGGAAAAAGGCCTCCGCTTCATCGGCTCCGGCGTTTCCGGCGGTGAAGAAGGCGCGCGTTTCGGCCCCTCGCTCATGCCCGGCGGCGACAAGGCCGCGTTTAAGGAGATCGAGAAGATTTGGAACGCCGTTGCGGCCAAGGTGGACCGGAAGACCGGCAAGCCGATTCCCGGCGCCAAGCCCGGCAAGCCCGTCAAGGGCGGCGTGCCCTGCACCACCTACATCGGTGAAAACGGCGCGGGCCACTACGTGAAGATGGTCCACAACGGCATCGAATACGGCGACATGCAGATGATCTGCGAGGCCTACGATCTTATGCAGGGTCTGCTCGGTCTCAAAGCCGCCGAGATGGGCGACATCTTCTCCACTTGGAACAAGGGTGCGCTTGACAGCTTCCTGATCGAAATCACCGCCGATATTCTCAAGCAGAAGGACCCGGCTTCCAAGAAGCCATTCGTGGACGTCGTCCTCGACACCGCCGGCCAGAAGGGCACGGGCAAATGGACCAGCGTCAACGCCCTCGACATGGGGGTGGCCGCGCCGACCATCGCGGAATCCGTCTTCTCGCGCTGCCTCTCCGCCATCAAGGAAGAGCGCGTCGCCGCCTCGAAGGTCCTCAAAGGCCCGAAGGTGAAAAAGATTTCCCCGGCGAAGAAGAAGGAGCTTATCCAAGCGATTCACGACGCGCTCTATTGCTCGAAGATCTGTTCCTACGCGCAGGGCTTCCAGCTCATGCGCCAGGCACAGGTTGAATTCAATTGGAAGCTCAACTTCGGCCAAATCGCGCAGATCTGGCGCGGCGGTTGCATCATCCGCGCGGCCTTCCTCCAGAAGATCACCGAGGCCTACAAGCAGAACCCGAAGCTCGCGAACCTGCTGCTTGACCCGTATTTCAACAAGACGATCCAGAAGGCGCAGTCCAACTGGCGCAAAGTCGTGAGCCTCGCCGCCGAAAACGGCATCCCGGTCCCGACCTTCGCGTCCGCCCTCGCCTACTACGACGGCTATCGTTCGGCCCGCCTTCCGGCGAACCTGCTCCAGGCCCAGCGCGACTACTTCGGTGCCCACACCTATGAGCGCACCGACAAGCCGCGCGGCAAGTTCTATCACATCGACTGGCCAGACTCCGCCCGCCCGCAACTCGAGGCGTAAGCGCTAATCGGATCAGACTTACAAGGCGGGGCCCCAAGCCCCGCCTTTTTCATGTCGTTTTGGGTTCGGCGTCGAGCTGGGTGGTCGTGGTTTTGGTGCGGGCGAGCAGCAGCGCCTCGACTACCAGCCACAACGACATCACGAGCAGTAGAATGGCGATCGCGCACTCGACGTGGTGCACCATGGCGGCGGTGTGGTTGCGTAGGCGGTCGAGATATGTCGTCACCGTGAGCCCCAAGCTCCACGTCGTCATGATCAACATGAGGACAGTGGGGCCGAGCGTGATCCACACCCGCTTGCCCAGATGCCGCAGCCACACCGTCACGGCGAGCAGCGCCAGTGCCGCCAAGAGCTGGTTGGAGCTACCGAACAAATTCCAAAACACGCGCCAGATGGGGAGCTGCTTGCCGGCTACTTCGGCCGGGGGCAGAGCCACCACGATGGCCGGTAGCAGCAGGGTTAGCCCAGTGGTCGCGACCACGCCCATCCGCCCGGTCCAGCCGGTGATTTCCATCAGCACATAGCGGGCAAGCCGCGTGCAGGCATCCAGCGTGTCGAACACGAAGGTCGCGAAACAGAGCAGGCCGAACTGCCGCGCGAGATCCACCGATACGAAGCCAAAGGTGGCTTGGTGCATAAACACCGCGATGCCGTCGGCATAAGTCAGATCGGGTCGACCGCTGGGCTTGGCCAAAATCATCACGGTCGCGAGACTGATGCAGGCGAAAAACGCCTCCAGCAACATGCCGCCGTAGGCCACCGGTTTGGCGTCGGTCTCGCGATCAAGCTGCTTCGAAGTCGTGCCGCTCGCCACGATGGAGTGGAAGCCAGAGCATGCGCCGCAAGCGATGGTGATGAAAAGCACCGGGAAAAGCGGCGGGGTGGAGCCGTTGAATGAGAAAAAGTCCGCCGAGGTCATCGCTGGCGAAACGATGTCCACCTGACCGGTGATGCCACCGATCAAAATGCCGAGCACACCCACGATGATCACTACATAGAGGAAATAGCCGCCCAACGCGCCGCGCGGTTGCATCAGCAGCCACATGGGGGTCATGGCCGCGATGAAGCAGTAGCCGAGCAAAATAAAATCCCACGCCATTTGCGGACGCGCCCAGCCGGTCAGCGCTGCGAGATCGAGCGGCAGCCACGGTCCGGCGATGATCGCCAGCACCACTAGGGGCATAAAGATGAGCTTTGCGCGACCCTCGCCGAGTTTGGTGTGGCGCAGGCACAGGCCCATGATCACCGCGAGCAGTAGATAAATCAGGGACGAGGACGCCACCGCGGGCCCCGGGGCAGCCGCCTCGGCTAGCGAGGATTTTTGCACAAACGTGCCCGCCGTCACGTCGGCAAAGGCGATGATCACGTAGATCAGCGAAATCCAAATGAAGCCGAGAAACAGCAGGTAGGAGCGCCGATTCATGTAGCGCCGCACCACTTCGGCGATGGAGCGCGCGCGGTGCCGCACGGAGGCGATCAGCGTTGTGAGGTCGTGCACACCGCCCACCAAAATCGAGCCCACGATGATCCAGATCCACGCCGGCAACCAGCCAAAGTAGGTTGCCGCCAAAATCGGCCCCACGACCGGCCCCGCCGCCGCGATCGCCGAGAAATGCTGCGGCAGCAGCCACGACATGCGCGCCGGCTCGTAATCGAGCCCGTCGCGTTGGGCGTGCGCCGGAGTCTTGGCGCCGTCATTTAATTCCAAAAACCGGGCGAGGAAGCGACCATACCAACGATAAGCCAGGCTCAAAATGATGCCGGAAACGGCCAGAAACAAAATCAGCGACATGGGGATTTGGGCAAAGCCCGACCTTGTTACGGCTTGAGGCGGACACTGCAACCCCTGATCGCGCCAACATGAAAATCACTCCGACACCCGTTGGAGAGGCCGGCCGCGAAACCCAGCGCACATTTGTGGAAATTAGGCTCGCGACTGTCATAAACCAACGGCAGAACCACCGGCCAAACTGATACCCCCAATCTATGACCCCTAAAAAATCGTGGCTTACGGCCGGCGCTACCGCGTTGGCCGCCCTTGCAACCCCAACCCTCCGCGCCAGTGAAGCGGATATCCATATCCCGGATCTGCAACAAGTCAGTTTCCAGGCGCTGGGTGGCGCAACCGGCCTACACCTGATGTATCTAGGCCTCGTCATCTGCCTCATCGGCGCGGTGTTTGGTTTAGTGCAATACAAGCAGACCAAGGCACTGCCCGTGCATGGCAGCATGGCTAGTGTTTCCAACACCATTTGGGAGACCTGCAAAACCTACCTGTTCACACAGGGTCGGTTTCTCGCCATCCTCTGGGTGCTCATCGGTGCCTGCATGGTTTACTACTTCGGATTCCTCGCGCACAACAGCGCGTTCAACGTCGTCGTCATTCTGCTCGCCTCCATTCTGGGCATCCTCGGCAGCTACGGGGTGGCCTGGTTCGGTATCCGCATCAACACCGTCGCCAACAGCCGCGCGGCGTTTTCTGCGCTGCAGGGCAACCCACTTGCCACCCTCTTCATCCCGCTGCGCTCGGGCATGAGCGTCGGCCTGCTGCTCGTCGCGGTGGAGCTGTTTTTCATGATCTGCATTTTGGTGTTCCTGCCGCGCGATCTGGTCGGCCCCTGCTTCATCGGTTTCGCCATCGGTGAATCCCTCGGCGCGTCCGTCCTCCGCATCTGCGGCGGCATCTTCACCAAGATCGCCGACATCGGTTCGGACCTCATGAAGATCGTCTTCAAGCTGCCCGAGGACGACCCGAAGAACCCCGGCGTCATCGCCGATTGCACCGGTGACAACGCCGGCGACTCCGTCGGGCCGACCGCCGATGGGTTTGAAACCTACGGCGTGACCGGCGTGGCGCTCATCGCGGTCCTCGCCCTCGCGCTCGCCGCCAGCCCCGCCACCTGCGCCGTCCTCATCATCTGGCTCTTCGTGATGCGCGCGCTGATGATTGTCACCTCGCTGCTATCCTACGGGCTCAACCAGGTGCTCTCGCGGGCGAAATACGCCACGCTGAAGGATTTCGACTACGAGGCGCCGCTCACGCACCTCGTGTGGATCACCTCGGCCGTTTCCATCGGCATCACCTTCCTCGCCTCCTATTTCCTGCTGCAAAACCAGCCCGGCCTCTCGGCGGATCTGTGGTGGGTCCTCTCCATCATCATCAGTTGCGGCACGATCGCCGGCGCGGTCATCCCCGAATTCACCAAGGTCTTCGTCTCGACGAATTCCGGTCACGTGAAGGAGGTCACCAACTGCTCCAAGCACGGCGGCGCCTCGCTCAACATCCTCTCCGGCTTCGTCGCGGGTAATTTCTCCGCGTTCTGGATGGGCCTGTGCATCACCCTGCTGATGTGGGTCTCCTACCACTTCTCGCAGAACGCCGCGCTCCTCGACATCATGCCGGAGCAGTTCAAGTTCGCCGCGCCCATCTTCGCCTTCGGCCTCGTGGCCTTCGGCTTCCTCGGCATGGGCCCGGTGACCATCGCGGTGGACAGCTACGGCCCCGTGACCGACAACGCGCAGTCTGTTTACGAACTCTCGCAGATCGAGGGCAAGCCCGGCATCGCCGGTGAGATCGAGCGCGACTTCGGGTTCAAGCCCGACTTCGAGAACGCCAAATACCAACTCGAGAAGGGCGACGGCGCGGGCAACACCTTCAAGGCCACGGCCAAGCCCGTCCTCATCGGCACCGCCGTCGTCGGCGCGACCACCATGGTGTTCGGCATCATCATGCTGCTCGAAAACCTTTTTGGCGACGTCATCACCAAGCTCTCCATCGTGCAGCCCGAGGTCATCCTCGGCCTCATCGTGGGCGGCTCCGTGATCTACTGGTTCACCGGCGCCTCCACGCAAGCCGTCGTCACCGGCGCGTATCGCGCGGTCGTTTACATCAAGGATAACATGAAGCTCGATGCCACGACCGCCTCCGACAAGGACTCGAAGGAAGTCGTGCGCATCTGCACCGAATACGCGCAGAAAGGCATGTGGAACATCTTCATCGCCATCTTCTGCTTCGCCCTCGCGCTGCCGTTCTTCAACGCCTACTTCTTCATCGGCTACCTGATCGGCATCGCCTTCTTCGGCCTCTTCCAAGCCATCTTCATGGCCAACGCCGGCGGCGCCTGGGACAACGCCAAGAAGATCGTCGAGGTCGAGCTCCGCCAGAAGAACACCGATCTGCACGCCGCCACCGTCGTCGGCGACACCGTGGGCGATCCCTTCAAGGACACCTCGTCCGTCGCGATGAATCCGGTCATCAAGTTCACCACGCTCTTCGGCCTGCTCGCCGTCGAGATCGCAGTGACGATGAACAACCCCGGCACCAAGCACCTCATCGGCGCGGTCTTCTTCCTCATCGCCCTCGTGTTCGTCTGGCGCAGCTTCTACGCCATGCGCATCCCGGCAGATAAAGCCTGAGCGCCGCCCCCGACGGGACCGCAAAACCCAAGGCCTTCGTCCGCAACTTGCGGCGAAGGCCTTTTTTAGCAATATCCGCAAAGACACAGCCTATTGCGCCATGGCGCAGGTAGCCCAAGTCGCAGCAACGAGCCTCGGCGAACTAATGGGGTTGGGGTCCGTGGGCCCGATCACTCGGTCCACGGATCAAACAGTATCTTGATCGCGCGTTTGGTTTTTAACAGCTCCACGCCCTCGGCGTAGCGCGTGAACGGCAGCGTCTTGGTGAGCAGCGGGGCGAGGTCGAGTTTGCCTTGGCGGATGAATTTTAACGCGGTCTCGCCGGCCGCGAGATTGTGGTCGCCATAACCCATGAGCGTGACTCCCGGGCCCCAGAGATGGCGCGGGGCAAAGGCGACGTCCTCGCGCAGCACGCCGAAAATCGTCACGCAGCGCCGCGTGCGATCCATGAGAAAGCTGATCGACGCCGGTAGGCCGGTGCAGTCGATCGCGTCGTCCAGCGCCCGCGCGCCCTTGCGGTCGGGTTTCCACGTTTTGGCGTTGGGGGCGCAGGTCTGGTCGGCGCCGAGCCTGCGCGCGAGCTTGCGCCGGCTCGCGACCATGTCGATGCCCACGACTTCACGCGCGCCGTGCGCTTTGGCGAGCTGCACCGCCACGAGCCCCGCCGGGCCGAGACCGGCGATGCCGAGGCGGCGGCCTTTGACGCCGCCGAGCTGGGCGAGCTGTTGAAACGACACCTCCACGCACATCGCCAGTTCGAGCGAGGCGATTTGCAGCGGTGTAAGATTCACCGGGATGCGCAGCAGCGATTGCTCGGGGAACGCGTTGTATTGCGCGTAAAATCCGTCGCGCGGTTGGCCGGTGTCCTGCCAGGCGACCACGCGATGGCCGACTTTCAAATCCTTCACGCCTTGGCCGACGGCGACGACTTCGCCCATCGCCTCGTGGCCGGGCACGCCGGGCTTGAGCGGATAGTCGAGCTTCATGCCGGGAAACATCGGCTGGCCGCCGAGCAGGTGCATGTCCCAATGCGGACAAGTCGTCACGCCGAGCACCTTGACGAGAACCTCGCCCGCCGCGGGCTTGGGCATGGGCGCGTCCTTCCAAACGGCGCGACCGGGGGCTTCGATATGCAGGGCTTTCATCGTGGGGCTCATGGGAAACAGTTCTTCAATTGCGCGCGGCGGGCCAGTCGAGGACGACGCCGAGCACGGGTTCGCGTTTGGATTCGATCAACCGCCACGCGTCGGCGGCTTGCTCGACCGGGAAGCGATGCGTGATGAGATCGAGCGGGTCGAGGCGACCGTCAGCGATCCATCGCATCGTTTCGTCGAGCCGTTCCTGTGTCGCGCCGGAAACGAGATCGAACGAAAGCTCGCTGTTGCGAAAACGCTGCAAGGCGAGGAGCAGGTTCACGTTTTCCGCGCCGGGATAAAACCCCGCGATGACCATGTGGCCATTGCGCCGCATCAAGGGCAGATAGTCGTCCAGCGCGGTCAGGCTTCCCGCGGTTTCAACGAGCACCTGCACCGGGCCGAGGTTGAGCGCGCGCACCGCCGCCACGCCGTTGTCGGCGCCGGATTTGATGGTGCGGCCATAGTTCGAAAACTTCGCGAGGCGATCATCGTGACGCCCAATCACCACAACTTGCGCCCCGCGCGCGGCCAAGGTTTGCCCGGCCCATTGGCCGACCAGTCCGTCACCCATCACGACGGCAAGCTGGCCGGGTTCGATGCGCGGACGCGAACCGCAGTTGTAGCCCACCTGCGTGAGCACGAGGCCCGAATACGCCACCGGATCGAGGCCCGGCGGCAGTGGCACCAACGCGCCCTGCGCGCACACGCCCGGCGAAACGTGACCGGCGAATTGGTTGTCAAACATGCCGAGCACGCGGCTCATCGAGGCGAAGACCATGTCGCCCGGCTGGAAACGCGTGACGGCTGCGCCGACGCTGAGCACGCGGCCGACTTTTTGGTAACCGGCCACCATCGGAAACGGCGCGGGGTCGCCCTCGCGCCAGGCCACGTCGCCAGAAATGCGCTCGCCACGCAGGAACGAACCCTCGGTGCCGTTGCTGATCCACGAATGGTGAATCTCAACCACCACGTCTTCCGGGCCGGGATCAGGCGATTCGATTTCGCGCCAGACAACTTGGTTGCGCGCGGTGAAAACGACGGCGTGGCTTTTTATCGGCATGGGTAAAGCGCAGTCACTTGGTGGCCGGTAGTGATGTCAAACTTTTGGCGATTCCAGGGTGCGGTTATTCTGAGACTAGACCGCGGGCCGCGAGGGTTGCGTGGGACTCGCCAATGAACACTCCAAGCCATGGTCATGCTGAGCGTAGCGAAGCATCCAGCATGATATCCGCAGGCGGTTGTGCCGATGGATTCTTCACTGCGTTCAGAATGACAAACAAGGGAGTTTATCGGCAACGAAGTGAATCATCCAATAACGATGATCGAAGCGAGACGATGCACGGGATTCGCTGCGCACAGAATGACAGAGTGCGGACTTACGTCATCAGCGCTTTGATCGCGTCGAGCGCCGCGGGGTTTTCCACACTCGTCAAATCGCCGGCCGGTAGCCCGGTGAAGACCCGCAGGATCGTGCCGCGCAGGATTTTTCCGCTGCGGGTTTTGGGCAAGGCGGTCACAACGTGCACGGCTTTCGGCGCAAGCGGCTTGCCCATCTGCGCGGCCACATGCGCGATCAATTCCTCCGGCGCGACCGTCATGTTTGGGCGCAACACCACGAAGCACACGAGCACCTGGCCTTTGAGTTCATCGGGCGCGCCGATGGTCGCGGCCTCGCTGACGGCGGGATGCGCGGTGAGGACGCTCTCGACTTCGGACGGGCCGACGCGTTTGCCCGCGACCTTGATCGTGTCGTCGCTGCGCCCGAGCACATACCACGAGCCATCTTCGTCGTGCCGCGCCCAATCGCCGTGATACCACACGGCCGGCCAGCGGCTGAAATACGTTTCCATGTAGCGCCGATCGTCGTGCAGAAAACTTTTCGTCATCGACGGTGCGGGTTGCTGGCAAACGAGATGACCGACCGTGCCGCGCGCCGCTGGCGCGCCTTCCTCGGTAAAGATGTCGATATCCATGCCGAGCGCCGGCGCGCCGAGGGAGCACGGCTGCAACGGCGTGAGCGGTGTGCAGGAAAGCAGGCACCCAAGCAGCTCGGTGCCGCCGGAAATGTTGATGATAGGACAGCACCCGCCGCCGACATTTTCAAAATACCAACGCCAGCTCGTTTCGTCCCACGGCTCGCCGGTCGAGCCCAAAATCCGCAATGCCGACAAGTCGTGCCCGCGTGGCCCTTTCCCGCCGGTTGCGCGCATGAACATTCGCACGAGCGTCGGCGACGCGCAGAACGTCACGACTTTTAAGCGCTCCAACGTGCGCCACAGCCGGTCGCTGTCCGGAAAATCCGGCGCGCCGTCGAACAGCACGATCGGCGTGCGATAGAAGAGACAGCCGATGATTTCCCACGGCCCCATCATCCAACCGATGTCGGTGAACCAGAAGAACGGTTCGCCCGGTTGCGCGTTGAACGCGTAGCGCAACTCCTTCCCCGTTTGCGCGAGACAGCCCGCATGAGTGTGCACGGTGCCCTTGGGGCGGCCGGTCGTGCCGCTCGTGTAAATGATCAACGCGGGCTCCTCCGCCGCGGTGCGCACACAGTCATATGGCGTGCCGTAACCGCCCGAATAAACGAAGTCGGGCCACTCCTTGGTGTCGAACATCAGCACGTGCTTGACGCTCGACACCTGCGCGGCGGCGGCGCGCGCAATCGCACCGGTGTGCACGGACTTTCCCCGGCGATGCAGATGCTCAACCGCGAACAGAAATTTAGCCCCGCATGAAGCAAGCCGCTCGACCACCGCCGTCTCGCCGTAGCCGCAGAAGATCGGCACGAAGCGCGCCCCGATCTTAAACGCCGCCATCATGATCTCGACCGTCTGCACGCACATCGGCGCGTAAAGGCCGACACTGTCTCCGGGGCCGATGCCGCACTCCGTCAGTTTACGGCAGCACGCATCAATCGTGCGCTGCAACTGCGCAAACGTAAACCGGCCGCGTGATTCCGGCGCATCCGAATCGGCTTCGTAAAACAACGCGACCTCGTCGCCATGCCCGTCGCGCACGTGGCGATCAATGCAGTTGTGCGCGATGTTGACCTCGCCGCCGCCAAACCAGCGCGTCCATGGAAAGCCGCGCGAATCGTCCTTGATGGTGTCGTAAGGTTTGAACCACTCGGCGCCGCAGTCCCGCAGCGCCGCGTCCCAAAACCAAGCCGTGTCGCGCACCGACGCCGCATGCAGCTCGTCCTGCGAATTGAAACCATGCGCGCGCATGAAGCGCGCGAGATGCGAGTCACGCGTCCACGCATGATCGTCAGGGTGCCAGAGCGGGGTATTTTGGGGCATGGGTTTTAGGTGAACCACAAAGATCACGAAGCGCACGAAGAAATCGTGTCTTCGCGCGCTTCGTGTCCTTCGGGGTTAAAGAATCAGATCACTTCCACACACACGGCCAAGCCCTCACCGCCGCCGATGCAGATGGCGGCGACGCCGCGTTTGAGGCCGCGTTCGCGCAGGGCGGCGAGGAGCGTCACGACGATGCGCGCGCCGGAGCAACCGAGCGGATGGCCGAGGGAAATCGCGCCGCCGCGGACATTGATTTTTTCGGACGGCACGCCGAGTTCGCGCATGAAGGCGAGCGGCACCACGGCGAAGGCTTCGTTGACTTCCCAAAGATCGACCTCGCCGACCGACCAGCCGGCGGATTGGAGCGCATTTTGCGCCGCCTGCACCGGCGCGGTCGTGAACCAAACCGGTTCGTGCGCGTGCGCGCCGAATGCCACGATGCGCGCGATGGGTTGCAGCTTTTTCGCCGCCGCATCCGCGGCGCGCGCGATCACCAAGGCGGCCGCGCCGTCGTTGATCGACGAGGCGTTGGCCGGGGTGATGGTGCCGTCTTTTTGGAAAACGGGCTTGAGTAGCGGAATCTTGTCGTAGCGCACTTTGGCCGGGCCTTCGTCGTGCTCGACCAAGGTGGTTTCGCCACGCGATCCGCTCACCTCGACCGGGGTAATCTCGGCGGCGAAGAGACCGCTTTGTTGCGCGGCGTTGGCGCGTTTGAAAGATTCGATGGCGTAGGCGTCTTGTTCCGCGCGCGTGAAATGATATTTCGCGGCGCACTGCTCGGCGCAGTTGCCCATGTGCGTGTCGTTATACGCATCCCACAGGCCGTCGTGGATGAGCGAGTCGAGCAGTTGCGCGTGGCCGAGCCGCAGGCCCGTGCGCGCTTTCGGCGCGAGGTAAGGCGCGAGCGACATGTTTTCCATGCCGCCGGCGACGATCAGCTCACCCATGCCGG
>JADLBI010000279.1 GCA_020847775.1 Opitutaceae bacterium | reverse complement strand
GGTGAACTACTGCGAGAGCCTGCGCGGCGAACTGCGCGGCAGTGGCGTGCGTGTCATCACCCTGCTGCCGGGTTACGTGGACACGCCGCTCACGCGCGGCAACCGCTATGCGATGCCGTTCCTGATGCCGGCCGATGCCTTTGCCAGACGGGCGATCTCGGTGATCGAGTCCGGCGCGAGCTACCGCGTGATCCCCTGGCAGATGGGGGTGGTGGCGAAGTTGTTGCGCGTACTGCCCAACGCGTGGTTTGATCGCCTGTTGGCCGGTCGCCCACGCAAGGCACGTGAGTCGGGGCGCTGACTACCGCGTTCAGGCGTCTCGTGGCGTCCCCAAAGGAAAGGGCTCCCTCGGGAGCCCTGGCCTGGTTGGGTGGCGTGTCTCGTGATCCGGACGGGCAGGCGCCACCGATTGGGTGAATCAATACTCGTCGCGACCGCCGCCGCCGTAGCCGCCGCCACCATCGCGCCGGCCGCCACCACGCGGACCCGATCCGTATGGGCTGCGGAAGTGGCCATCGTTGCCTTCGCTGCGACCGCCATAGCCGCCACCGCCACCCTCGCGTCGGCCACCGCCGCCATACCCGCCACCGCCACCTTCGCGTCGGCCACCGCCGCCATAACCGCCACCACCGCCACCACCGCCACCGCCATAGCCGCCTGAGCGCGGAGGGCGTGCCTCCATGGGACGCGCCTCGTTGACGACCACGTTACGGCCATCCAACGGCTGCCCGTTCATGCCGTTGATCGCGGCCTGTGCCTCGGCGTCGCTCGCCATCTCGACAAAACCGAAGCCCTTGGAGCGCCCCGTGTCGCGCTCCATCATGACTTTGGCGCTGGTGACCGTTCCGAACCGGCCGAAGGCTTGTGCCAGGCTGTCGTCGCGCACCGAGTACGGCAGATTGCCGACGTAAAGTTTGTTGCCCATCTAAAGGGGACTCCTCAAAGACAATGGAAAAGCGATGGAGTCCGCAAGACACCTTCGACTGGGCAGCACCGGGCCGTCAAGGAAGGGAAACTGACTGTTTTCACCGCAGGATCGCATGCGTGTGCGGTTGCACACCCGCGCGATTATGCGTCAGAAATCCGCACGTCAAGCATCAAAAGAATAGTTGAGTGGAAAAAATGGGCTTTGACGCAAACCGCCGTTGCGCGGGCCCGACTTTCGGGTGCCATGCGCGGCAATCCCGGTCCACGCAGGTCGGGCTTTGCAGCAGACCCGCCGATATCCGGTCCGGCAAGCGGCGCTATACTGGACGCTTGACAGCGCCGATTTGCTTCCTGCTTGCGGGCGCTCTAACAAATTCTGCTAAAGACGGTCCCGCGCAACCCCGGCTTCCGCATCTTTGGCGCGCCTGGTTTTTGTTGCCATGACGCTCATCGCCACGCCGCAATCCATGCATTTCAGCGCTCCGCTCGGATTGCAAAGCGGCGCCTCGATACGTGAATACGCGCTCACTTACGAGACCTACGGCCGGTTGAACGCCGCGCGCGACAACGCGGTGCTGATCTGCCACGCGCTGAACGCCTCGCACCACGTGGCCGGGGTCCACGCCGGGCAAGACCGGAGCGAGGGCTGGTGGGACAACATGATCGGACCGGGCAAACCGGTCGACACCGAACGGTTCTTCGTCATCGGCATCAACAACCTGGGTTCGTGTTTCGGCTCCACGGGGCCGATGCACCCGAACCCGGACCCTGGCCAGATCTATGGTGCCGACTTTCCGGTGGTCACGGTGGAAGACTGGGTGAACGCGCAGGCGCTGCTGCTCGATGCGCTGGGCGTGCACCGATTGGAGGCGGTGATGGGCGGCAGCCTGGGTGGCATGCAGGCGCTCTCCTGGACGCTGCAATACCCAGAACGCGTGCGCCACGCAGTGGTGGTGGCCAGCGCCCCCAACCTGTCGGCCGAAAACATCGCATTCAACGAGGTGGCGCGGCGCGCCATCGTCAGCGACCCCGATTTCCACGGCGGCCACTTCTATCGCCACGGCGTGGTCCCGCGGCGCGGCCTGCGCATAGCACGCATGATCGGCCACATCACGTACCTCTCCGACGACGTGATGAACCAGAAATTCGGTCGCGAACTGCGGCAGGCGGTGTCCGAGAACGCCGGCGGCTACCGATTCAGCACGCAGGACGTGGAGTTCCAGATCGAGAGCTATCTGCGCCACCAGGGCGACAAGTTCAGCGAGGACTTCGATGCCAACACCTACCTGCTCATCACGCGGGCGCTGGACTATTTCGATCCGGCGAGCGCTTTCGGCGGGGACCTGACGCTGGCGCTGGCGCGTGCGTGCTGCAAGTTCCTGCTGGTGAGTTTCACCACCGACTGGCGTTTCGCGCCCGCTCGCTCGCGGGAATTGGTCAAGGCATTGCTGGAGAACCGCCGCGACGTGAGTTACGCCGAGATCGATGCGCCGCATGGGCACGACGCCTTCCTGCTCGACGACGCGCGTTATCTGGGCGTGGTGCGATCGTACTTCGAGCGAGTCGGCGGGAGCGCATCGTGAGCGAGACGGCCACCCTGCGGAGCATCGCTCGCCTCGTTCCCGAGGGCTGCCGCGTGCTCGACCTGGGCTGCGGCGACGGCGCGCTGCTCGAACACCTGCAGCGCACGCGCGGCTGCACCGGCTATGGCATCGAGATCGACGACGCGAATGTGCTGGCCTGCGTGCGCCGGGGCGTCAACGTGTTGCAGCTCAACCTGCACGACGGCCTGGCCTCGTTTCAGGACTGCAGCTTCGACGTGGTGCTTCAGATCGACACCCTGCAGCACCTGCGCAACGCCGAGACCATGCTGCGCGAAACCGTCCGCGTGGGCCGGATTGGAGTCATCGCCTTTCCCAACTTCGCGCACTGGCCCAACCGCCTGTCGGTGCTGCGCGGGCGCATGCCGGTCACTCGCCGACTGCCCTACCAGTGGTACGACACGCCCAACATCCGCGTGGGAACCTACAAGGATTTCGAGGTGCTGGCGCGCAAGAAT
>JADLBI010000278.1 GCA_020847775.1 Opitutaceae bacterium | reverse complement strand
GATTATAGCGCAAACCCAGCCCCGTGCTGGCCAGTGTGAGTCGGGACGGTTCGCCCGTCAGCCGCTCGTGGCTCGCCACCACTCCGGCGTCGAGAAACACAAATGGATCGAGCGCGTCCCCGGCGCGCAGATGCCGGACGGGGGCGTGCAGCTCGTTCACGAGCACGGCGCCGTCGTCACCGTTGGCCTCGCGCTCCTCGTAGCCGCGCAGACTGGTCGCACCACCGAGGCCGAGCTGCTCGCTGCCGAGCAGGTTGGCGCTGCTGAGCTGCGCCGTGCCGTGCAGCCGCCAGGACCAACCGGTGGCGGAGAGCCGGGTGATGCGTTCCAGCTCGAACGTGGCATAGGCATAATCGGGTCGTGCGCCGGCGCGCGCAGCCCGATAGACGCCGGTGTGGTTGCCGGCGGAAAGGCCGCCGGGGCTCACCGCCACCGTCAGCTCCGCCGTCGTCGTCCCACGCTTGTCTGTGTGCCGGATAGCGAGCGCCGCGAGGGCTTGGATGACGTCGGTGGACTGCGCGAACACCTGGGTGCCGCCAAAAGACAAATTGTTGTTGCTGCGCTTGAAATCCACCCCAGCGGTGAAATCCGGTGTCCACGCCCCGCGCGCCGCCAGCGGCACCCGGTAGCGCGCGCTAACCTGCCAGCTCTTGCCGTCGAGATTGAAAAGGCCGCCGGCCAGCTCGGGGCGGCTCTCCGCATAACTTCCAAACACCGTGAGCGTATGGCGCAGCCGGGGGAGCGGCAGGATAAAGCTTGCGGAGTGCGCCGCCAGCTCCCGGAAATCCGGACTGGCGGTGAACTGGTAGTTCAACTGGGCGTCGCGGGCCAGCGCCTGGCCCCAGTTGAACCCCGCCAGGACGCGGTCAAACCCGGTGAGCGCGTTGCCCGAATCCTCGTAGCCCGTGTAGAATCGCAACGGATTACGGTCCCGCACGCGCAGCACCAGATCGGTTTCACCCGCCCGCTCGCCGCGCGTGTAAACCAAGTCCACCTGGCGAAACGGATTCTGGTTGAGCCACACCAGGTCCGCGAGCAGTGGCGCGCCCTCGATGATTTCGTCCCGCGGCGCGCGCACGGCGGCGGCGATTTGCTCCGCCGAAAACCATTTGTTGCCTTCAACCCGCACTTCGCCGCGCCGGCCTTCGATGACGAGCACCTGCATGGCGCCCGTCGTGACGTTTTGCTCGGGAATGAGCACATCCACCACCGGTCGGCCATGCTGGCGGAAATACAGCACGACGTCGCGCGTCAGCCGGTCGAGTGTATGGTTGGTGACCGGCTGGCCGAGGCGGGGGGTGACCAGCGCGCGAAACTCCGCCGTCTCCAGCAGCGGCTCTCCGCTCACCTCCAAGCTGGTCATCGTCACGCCTTCGCGCCGGAATTGGCTCTGGTCAGTCATGAAGATCAGTCCGCGCAACACCGGCAGGATGACCCGGTCGCCGCCCGCGCTCAGGCTGGCCCGCGCGTCGGCCTTTGGCAGCGCGACGACGGGAACATCGGCCGGCGTCTTCGGTGCCAACTGTTCATAAACCTGGGCGTTTAATGTCACGCCCAGGGCGAGAAAAAGCGCCAGCGCGACCGCGCCGAACCGGACGCCAACTGGCAAATCACGGGCAATTGCATTCATAACGCACCGCCTCCCGTTCCACCGGCGGCGGGCTCCCCGGGTTTCCGCCCGACCTTTGAGCGGACGAGATTGACCTGCGGGTTGTCGGCATTGGGGAATTCGCGATAGCTGGAGCCGGTCGAGGCATTCTCTCCGTCCTGCTGCCGGGCCTCATCCGCGGGCTCGTGATACACGATGTTGAAGCCGCCCTGGTTCAGCGAAATTTCACGGAAGAGTCCGGGATCCTCCGTTTGAGATGTCTCCGCCCCGCTGCCGCCGGATGCGGCCACCGGCTCGAAATTGCCGAAATTCGGCCCGCCCGTTAGCGTGAAACCGGTCATGCCCGGTCCGATTGAGCCGTCCACCGGCGGGTTCGTGGCCTCGCCCAGCGTGATGACCAGTTGGTCGCCGGGCGGGAGCGTGCTCCCTTCGCCCAGGCTGACGAACACCGGATGTCCGTTCTGCTCGATCACCGCGAATTTCGGCGTGGACAATGGCTCGCCATCAATCACCAGCACCGGCACGTCGTTGCCGCCCACCGGCACCACCGGCATGAGGATATGCAGGAGCCCGTTGACGTAAACTATCGTGTAGTTCTGCGCCGTCGCGCCGCCGGGGATGATCGTGAAATCATCCGGTGAATTCGTCGCCACCGTGCTGAACGCAAGCCCGCTCACCACACTGGCGGTGTTGCCATTGACAAACCCCGCGTAGCCCGCGGTGAAGCCCGGCGTCGTCGCGCCAAAGGGCCGCGTCACGTCGTTGGCCGTGATCGTCAGCAGCGCCGGGTGGATCGTCAGCACGCCCGGCACGTAGCCGACAAGGGAGTAGGACGGTGCCGTCGCGCCAAACGGTGTGATCGTGTAAGTGCCGACATTGCTGCCGATGGTCGCCGTCGTGCTGAATTGCAGCCCGGTCACGCTCGCGCTCCTGTCACCGTTGATGAAGCCGTTGAAGCTCGCGGTGAACACCGGCAGCGGACCGCCAAAGGTCATGGCCTTGTTGTCCGCCGTGATCGTCAGCGGGACATTGGTCACGGGCGGTGGGGTCACGGCATCCGTGACCGTCAGCACACCGTTGACATAGCTCAGCGTGTAGTTGGCCGGGTTGAATGTCCCGCCCGTCGCCGCCGAGGCCATGATCGCATAGGGCGAGCCTGCCACGCTCGCCGTCGCCACCGCTCCACTGCTCGTGAGGCTCACACTGCCAATCGTCTCGCCCGGCACCAGGCCGCTGCTCGTAAACTCCGTGCCGCCAAATGTCGTCGTTTGACCGTAAGTCTTTGCCGCGTTGTTCGCCGTCACCGTCAATGCGGCTGGCGTCACGCTGACCTGCGAGCCCGTAGTGGACAGCGCGTGGTAGTTGCTGGCGAGCCCGCCATTGCCGCTCGTGCCCAACGCCAGCCCACCGACACTCGCCAGCGTCTGGTTCGTCTGCACATGCTGGCTCGCCAGGTTGCCCACCGCGCCCGCACCTGAGACGGTGAAGGTCTCGCCGTTCACGCCGGTCGCCGTCAGGTTGCTGCCGGCAAAAATCGTCGTGCCGTCGTAAACGCGCGTGCCGCTGAGGATCAGGTCCGCTGGCGTAATGCTGGCGATTTGAGTGCCGCCGGTGAACGTGTAGTTCGAGGCCAGGCCGGTGCCGTCGCCCAGCGTGAGGCCCGTCACGTTGACGGTCTGGTTTACACTGACGTCCTTGAGCGCCACGGTGCCCGTGCCGCTCAGCGTCAGAGTTTCGCTGCCTACCAGGGTGCCAAAATTAAAAATGCCCGCCGCCACATTCACCGTGCCGTCGTAGGCGCGCGTGCCAGTCAGGTTGACCGCGTAGGGGTTGATGGTGCTCGTCGTGTTGTCGGCCAGCGTGAGCGTGTAGTTGTTGCCACTGTTGCCGTCGTTCACGCCAAGGCCGGCTATGGTCACCGTCTTGTTGCCGGAACCGACATCCTTGCCCACGAAGGCGTACGTGGGGCCCAGCAGTCCGGATGCCAGTGCATCGGAGCCAAAGAGCTGACCTGCGAGTATAACCGGACTTCCGACCGCCGACGTCGTCCCATCATAAACCTTTATCACATCGCTCGTACTCACGGTAAGATTCGTCGGCGTCACGCTTACCTCCGAGTCCGTCACGGAGAGCGCGTGGTAGTTGCTGGCAAGCCCGCCATTGCCGCTCGTGCCCAGCGCCAGCCCGCCGACGCTGGCGAGCAACTGGCTGGTCTGCACATTTTTCGTGGCGAGGTTGGTCGCATCGCCCGCGCCGGTGACGGTGAACGTTTCACCCAGCACGCCCGTGGCCGTCAGATTGCCCCCCGCGAAGAACGTCGTGCCGTCGTAAATCCGCGTGCCGGTGAGCACCAGGTTCGCCGGGTTGATGGTCAACGCGGTCGCGTTTCCGTCCGCTTGTTCAAAGTCATAGTTGTCATGGTTTGCCGTGAGGCCCGAGCCATAGATGGCGTAGGTGCCGACGTTGCTCGTCACGGTGGCGGTGGTGGTGAAAGCCGCCGTGCCGGTCGTCGCATTCGCCACGGTCTCGCCGGGGGCGAAACCCGTGACCGTGCCGGTGAACGCAGGGTCGCTCGCGCCATAGGTGCGGCTCGCAAGATCGGCCGTGTAAGTGAGCGTGGCGGGCGTGATGTCCGACTGCTCGGTGGTGACCGCGGTGTAGGTGTAGTTGATTTTGTCGGCGCCGTTGAGCGTCACGCCGTTGAGTGTGACGGTCTTGGCCGTGCCGACGTCCTTCGTGTCGAACGTGGCGTCGGTGTGGGTGAACCCAACGTCGTCTTCGCCCTCCCCCACGATTCCCGACAACGTGCCGGGCGTGGTGATGACGGCCGTCGTGTTGCCGTCATAGACTTTATCCTCGGCGGCAAAACCATAAATCGTCAGCGGTGCCGGGGTCACGCTCACCGAGGAGTTAACGGTCGAAAGGGCGTTGTAATTGGAGGCGATCGCCGCGCCGCTATTGCCGACGCCGAGCGCGAGGCCGGTCACGCTCGCGAGCAGCTGGTCGGTCTGCACGTTTTTCGTGCTCAGGTTGCCGAGCGCCCCGGCACCCGTGACGGTGAACGTCTCGCCGTTCACGCCCGTCGCCGTCAAATTGCTGCCGGCGAAGTTTGTCGCGCTGTTGTAAACGCGCGTGCCGGTCAGCGCGAGATCGGCTTTGTTGATCGTCAGCGTGCCGGGTGCGTAGCTGATGTCATAGCCCTGCTGCACGGAATAGAGCCCCGAGGCGGTCAGGGTGTAGCTGCCAGCGTTGACTGCGCCCGCCGCCGTGCCTGTAAAGATGAGCGTGCCTGCTGGCGTCGGGCTGGGGCTGGCGATGGAATAGGTCACGCCGTTGCCACCACTGTAGGCCGAGCCATTGTAGGTCTTGGTAGCATCATTGGCGGTCACGGTCAGTGGTGTCAGGAACACGCGGAGCCAAGGTGTGGTGTTGCCCTCATAGATGCGCCAGACCGAGCTGCTGCCAGCGGTGGCGCTGACGTCGAAGCCGGCGAACGAAGCCTGCGCCTTCATTGCCGCGTTGGTGAGACCCGTGGCACCGACGGTGGTGCCGAAGCCGATCCCCGTCGCGGTGACCGTGCTGTCCCAATAACTGTTGGTCACCGTCCCATCGTTAGAACCCACCAGACCACCGACTCGGTTGGTGCCCGACACGCTGCCCGTGGCGTAGGAATTGGTCACGGTAGACCCCGCATAAATGTTTCCCACGAGCCCGCCGACGTAGCTGCCCGAACCCGTCGTTGTCCCCGTGGCGTAACTGTTGTTGATGTGGCCGGCACCGCTGCCCACCAGACCACCGACTAGGTTCGTGCCCGACACACTGCCCGTGGCGTAGGTGTTGCTAAGGATGGCGGTGGTGTTGAAGCCAACAAGCCCGCCGGCATTGGGACCGGTCGCCGTCACATTGCCCGAGGCCCAGCCGTTCGTGATGGTTCCGCCCGTGGCGCTGTTGCCCACGAGGCCGCCGATAAAGCCGCCGCCGCCGCTCACATTGCTCACGTTGCCCGTGGCCGAGACGTTGGTGATCGGGCCCAAGCTCCCGCCGATCAGGCCGCCGACGTTCTTGAAGCCGCTGACGGTGGTGGAGGCCGACGCGTAGCTCACAGAGCCGGAGTTGCTGCCCAACAGTGAGCCGGTGCCGGTATTGCCGGTGACGGTGCCGCCGGATAGCCTGATGTTACGTAGCACGCCGCCCACGCCGAGGTAGCCAAACAGTCCGACGTCGTTCTGGGCCGGGCGCGAGATTGTGAGACCGCTCACCGTGTGACCCAGTCCATCTAAAGTGCCGGTATAGCGGGCCCCCGTGGTGCCAATCGGGGCAAAGCCCGCGCCCGCGTTCCAACCACTCGTCGTCGAAGCATCAATATCCATGCCGAGAACATAATTACCGGCAAGGCCGCCAGCGATTCCCTGCAAGTCCGTGGTGGTCGTGCTGCCGGCCGCACCCAAGCTGGTGATGACAGTGAAGTTTTTCACCGCGCCATCTGATCCCAATTTCGTGCTGAAATTGTTTCCGGCCGGAAGATTGATCGCGGCCTTCACCACGTAGTTGCTGGTGTTGCCCGCCGCCACCGCGCCCTGGCCGTATTCCAGCGCGAGGCTCGCCGTGCCCGAGCCATTCATCACGGCGTTAAGATTGATATTGTTCTGGGCGTTGAGCGTGAGCGTGTTGGCGGACCAGCTTATCGTGTCATTCACGTTCACGTCGCCAGCCGTGCCGCTGCTGCCCGTTGTGCTCTGCACGGCGAAATTGCCGCCTGCGAGCGCGGCCCCCACCGCCGCGCCGGTCATGTCGCCGCCGCTGGCCGCGATGGTGAAGTCCACCGGATCAATCAACCAGAGGCCGTTGCGGCCATTCAGAGCTGATGTCGTGACCCGCGCGCCGTCCGTCACCTGCACGCGGGTGGCAGAGGTCTCGATGAAACCACCGTCACCACCAGTCGAACTGGCGTCGAGCGCGCCGCCGACCGTCACCTGCCCGCCGGCCTGCGCGCCGCCGAAGACTAGAATCTCGCCGCCGCCGGTCGCGCCGCGCGCATCGAGCCGCGCGCCGTCGTCGAGCAGCACACGCCCGCCCGTGACCGCGATGCGCCCGCCTTCGGCCGTGGCGGACGAGGCGTCGAGCGTGCCGGCATTCGTCACCGTGCTCTCGCCCGTGCCGATCAGCCAGATCTGCCCGGCGCGCACTTCGCCGCCAGTCGCACGGATGAGCCCGCTATTGTTGATGGCGAGCGCGTAGGCGTTGCCACCGGCGGCTTTCAATTCCGCCGCGGCGGCGCGCAGTTCCCCCGCATTCACCACCGTGCCCGGCGATGAGGCCGCCTGCACAAAAAGACGTTCGCCGCCACCGGTTGTGAGCAGCACTTCCGAGCCGGCGGCCAGCCCGGCCGTGCCGTTCGCCGCCGTGACGGTGCCCTTGTTTTCGACCTGTCGCGCGATCAGAAAAACATCGCCCTGCGCCGCGTCTATCGAGCCCAGGTTGACGACCGCCGCACTCGAATCTCCGGAGAAATGCAGGTCGCCGGCGGCGAGAAATTCCGTGTTGGCGACATCCAGCGTCGAGGCCACAAATCCGGCGGTGTCGATCCGCGCGCCGGCCCCGATCAAGATTCCATTGGGGTTGATCAGAAAGATCCGGCCGTTGGCCTCCAGCGCGCCGTCGAGCACCGACGTTTCGCCGGACAACACGCGGTTCAATGTCGCGCTGGCGGCATCGGGCTGGATGAAGCGCACCATCTCGCCCGGCCGCGACGAGAAGGCCTGCCAGTCAATAATCGCCCGGTCGGTGGCTTGAGTGATGGTGACCGCACCCGCGCTGCCTGTGATGACAGCGCCGCCCGCAGTCACTCGGCCACCGGATGGTTGGGCGCGAAGCGAGGCAACCCCAAACCCGGCCAACATGGCTAGGCTGGTAAAAATGCCGCTGAATTTGCGAAGGGCGGGAAGCATGGCAGCCCCGCATGCGAACAGCACCCGCGGCGGAACTGTCCACCGCGTTGTGGCCAGCCGGGGAACCTCCGTGGCGAGCCGCGGAAAATCCGCAAAGCCGTGCTCAGGATGCTGTTCGCAACGCCGCCAGCCGTTCGCGCAGGCCGCTCCAACGGTCGCGGCTGGCCGGCACGGGATCAGCCAATCCCTCGACATAAAGTCGGGTGTGCTCGTCGCTGTCGCGCTCGTAGCGCGTCACGCGCGCGAGGTTCACGATCTGCGTGCGGTGCACCCGCATGAAGTGCGTGGCGGGCAGCGTGTCCTCCCACGCCTTCAGGGTCTTGCGGAGGAAAATCTTGGAGCCGTCGGCCAGGCGCACGTCGGTGTAGTTGTCGCTGGCGGTGATCACACTGATCTGCTCCACCTGGGCGAAGCGCGCGCTCAGCCCGGAGCGCAGATAAACGATGTCGGCCAGCCGCAGCGCCGGACCGGCCGGCGGTGGCGCATCAGGCTCCTCGCTGGACGGCGTCACCAACCGGCGGACGGTTTCCGCCAGCCGCGCGGGCGCGACCGGCTTGAGCAGGTAGTCGAGCGCGTTGACCTCGAAGGCGCGCAAGGCGTATTCGTCGTGCGCCGTCACAAAGACAATCCGCGCGCCGGCGCGCACGTCGGGCACGAGGTCAAACGCGTTGCCGCCGACCAACTGCACATCCAAAAAAACCAGGTCGTAGTCGGGCTGCGCCAGCCGCGCGCGCGCCGTGCGCAGGGTGGCCGCCTCGCCCACCACCGCCACCTCCGGATGCGCGGCCAGTTTCGCGCGCAAATCGGCGCGCGCGGGGGCTTCGTCTTCAATCAGCAGGGTGCGCAGCATGGATGCCGTCAGGATGGAACAGGTGCGCTTGAATCCGCAACCTTACGATGATCCAGCCGTCGGTCGGGCCGATCTCCAGCGTGTGCGCCCGGGGGTAATGTCGGCGCAGCCGCTCGCGCAGGTTTTCCAAGCCGATGCCGAGGGAGGCCCCGGTCTTTTTCACCGCCGGGTCCACCCATTCGCCCGTGTTCGCCACTTCGAGCACCAGCGTGCCGTCGGCCTCGCGCCGCGCGGTCAGCCGCACGCCCACGCGGTCGGCGCTCGTGGCGTGCCCGTATTTGAGCGCGTTCTCCACCAGCGGCAGCAGCATGAAATGCGGCAGGCGTTCGCCGTCGAGCCCCGGGGCGCAGTCAATCGTCACCTCGAGCAGGTCGCCCCAGCGCGACCGCTCGATGTCGAGGTAGGCGCGGAGCAATTTCATCTCTTCGCCCAAGGTTGTCCACTCTTCATCCCCGCCCCGGCGCAACGTGAGCCGGCAGAAGTCCGTCAACCGCTCCAACATCGCGCGCGCCGCGGACTGGCCCGCCCCCAGCGTCGCGCTGATCGAAGCGAGCGTGTTGAAGAGGAAGTGCGGGTTGAGTTGGTAGCGCAGCGTCTCCAACCGCGCCTTTTCCTCCGCCAGCCGCGCGGAAATTTTTTCGTCCAGTTCCAGTTGGTTCAGCCGCGCGAGCTCGGCGTTCTGCTGTGCCAGCTCCGCCGTGCGCTCCGCGACCACAGTTTCGAGTTTTTCCGCGCGCTGGCGCAGAGCCCATGTATGCTGCCGCACCCAACCGACGACCAGGCCCGCGCCCGCCAGCACGTAGCCCAACCACGCCCACCAGGCCAGCCACCACGGCGGCTGCACGGAAAACGCGATCGCCGCCACCGGACTGACCACGCCATCCAAATCGCGCGCCCGCACTTCAAAACGATAGGCACCCGCCGGCAGCCGGGTGAAGCCGCGCGTGCGCTCCGCCAACCAGTCCGACCAGTCCCGCTCGAATCCCTCCAGCCGCGTCTGATAAGTGACCGCATTGGGAAGCTGAACCCGCAGCGCGACGTATTCAAACCGCAGCGGCGCATGCTTCGGCACCAACCGCTCGCCCGCGCCCACTCCCGCCGCCGTCAGCACCACCCCGAACGGCACGGGCGGAGGGAAGGCCCGCGCCACCTCCACACGCACCAGTCCTTCCGCACCGCCGATCCACAACACGCGTCCGGCCGTGGTGTTTTCCTCCCACAGGCAGGCCACCTTGCCCGCGCTCAGCCCCGCGATTTTCGGCAACCAGCGCACGGTGCCGTCCGTCGCCGCCAGTCCGATGCCATCCGCCCGCGCCACCCAGCGTGCTCCGGGTGACGCGGGATCGTGGGCAGCGCACTCCGCGAGCACTCCGGCTGCCCCGCCGGCCGCGTCGCTCCGCGCGGGCGGCACCAGATCCGGCGCCCACTCGAATCGCGCGATGCGCCCCGCCGCGTCCATCGGTCGGAGTTGAAACATCCCGGCCGCCGTCGTCGCGTAGAGCACGCCCTCACGCCGCTCCACCCCGGTCACCGTTCCCGCACCGAGGCCGTTGGTCGCGTTGAACACCGTGACCGCCGACGGCCAGTCGAGCCGGAACAGCCCCTCCGTCGTGCCGAGCCACAGCCCGCCCTCGCGGTCGCAAAACACATCGCGAAACGTCCGCAGCCAGAGACCCAGCGTTTCGTCAATCGGGCCCACATACCGGCCCGCCGCGTCGAAGCGCATGCCGCCTGAACCGCTCGGCGCATCAAAAATAACCGCCAGCTCGCCGTCGCGCATACGCGTGACCCGCAGGATGCCTTTGCCGGTCAGCCAGCGGTTCGCGGCCAACGGCCAGACCGCGACGTGTCCGTCCGTGAGTTGGAAAAATCCCCGGCGGGCGGTGAGCAGGCGCAGCGCCCCGTCCGGCCCGGGCTCCATCAACACGATCTCGTTGTCGCGCAGCACCGGATCGTCCGTCACCGGTTCCAACCGGTCGTCCACGATACGACACAACGGGCGTCCCGGCGAGGTGACATACACCGTCCCGTCCACCGCGTGCAGGTGTGTCGCCCGCGAATGCGGCGGCGCCCGGCAGGGGATCACGGTGAATTTCCCGTCCTCCCAGCGCAAAATCTTCTCCTCGTCCGCAAAATATACGGCCGAACCGGCGGCCAGCACGTCGTGAATCTCGTCATCGCCGAGCGCGGTCGGCGGCAGCTGGTCGGCCAGCGAAATGAATTCCACCGCCGTGCCGGTCCGGCGCAACCAGCCGATCACGCCGGCGCCGCCCACGTAGATTGTGCCGTCGGCGGCGCGTGCAAACTTGCGCGGACCGGCCGATTCAGTCGGCATCGCGATCGGCCGCCACTCCGTTCCGTCGTAGAACCGCAGCAGGATGCTGCTGGCGAGATAGACGAAGCCATCCGAGTCCTGCGTCACCGCCTGGTTGAGGTAGCCGATCTTGTCCGCGCCCGGGGAGAATTCGCGATAGGCGGGATGTCCCAGCTCGTTGACCTCCGCCGGTTGGCCATGCGTCGGCAACGCCAGCCCGCAAGCGACGGCCAGTCCGAAGCGGAAGCACACGGGGATCATGACGCGAAATAAACCAGACCTGCAATCTGCCGCACCCCCGGCGGCGGGCAACGGAATTTACGTCGGCCGTCATGCCCGGACTGCCCCGCCCGGCGCGAAACCCACGTCGCCTGATAAATGGTGCCAGCAGACCGGCATTGCGCCAACCGGGGCGGATGTCATCATGGCATCGTGCGGCGCTTCCTGCCACGACTCGTCTCCCTCCTCATCCCGGGCCTCTTCATCTGGATACCGGCGCGGGGCGCGCCGCCGGAGCCGGGGGCCAACTTCACCCTGCCGGATTGCGCGGTCACGATGGTGTGGATCGCGCCCGGCTCGTTTTTGATGAGCGATCCGCAGGGGGCCAACGACGACACCGAGGTGACGCTCACCCAGGGCTATTGGCTGGGCCGGACCGAGGTCACGCAGGCGCAATGGCAGACCGTCATCGCGCACCATCCATGGTTTAAGAACAGCCCGCTGCCCAGTTATTTCAAGGGCGCGGACCGGCCGGTGGAGCAGGTTTCGTGGGACATGGTCATGGAGTTTTGCGCCTGGTTCAACGAGCTCGAGCGCGCCGCCGGTCGCCTGCCCGCCGGGTACGCCTACACCCTGCCGACCGAGGCGCAGTGGGAGTACGCCGCCCGCGCGGGCACCACCGGCAAATATCCCGGCGATCTCGACGCCATCGCCTGGTACGACGCCAACAGCGGTGGCGTGACGCATCCCGTGGCGCAAAAGCAGCCCAATGCCTGGGGCCTCTACGACATGATCGGCAATGTGCAGGAGTGGTGCTGGGATTGGTACGCAGCCTATCCCGGTGGCCGCGCGCGGGATCCGACGGGCCCGGCTTTCGGCGGGCACCGCAGCATTCGCGGCGGCAGTTTCCTCGCAACGGCCGGCTGGTGCCGGGTCGCCCAACGCACGCGCTGGCCCAACTACCTCAAAACCCGCGGCCTCGGCTTCCGCCTCGCCCTCGCGCCGACGGATATGTCCGCGGCCGTGCCAGTCGGCCGCAACGGCGAGTGAGGTCCACCCGCGTGCCGACAGGCGCGGCCAACCAACCGCCTGATTATTCGTGAAATAGGACCTTGAACATCAGCGGACGCGTTTGCTCAATCCCGCTCCATGTTCCCCCTACTCCGGCGCGGCGGCGCGCTGCTCATTGCCTCACTCATTTTCGCCCTGACCGCCCACGCCGAAGGCTTGATTGCGCTCACCAGCGAGGAAGTCCAGCCCGCCACGGCAAAATTGCTGGCGAGTCCGGTCGCGGAAACCGCATTGCCTGCACTGGACGGCCCGGCGCTCGGCCTGACCCCGGTCAATCATATCGAACAGAACGGCGCGATTTGGCTGCTGGCCCGGGACGCGGATGGACAACCCGCGTGGCTAAAACACAGCAAGAACGGCTGGGAGCGCATGAGCCCCCCGCCCATGCCGGTCCGCGCTGAAATCAAACCCAGCGGCCAAGCCCACGTCCTCGCGCTCTCCCCGGAGCACAACGGCACGATTTCCCTGCTCTCCTACCACACGGTGACTGACGCATGGGCCGATCTCGGCCCCAGCCCCGTCAACGGCGAGCTCACCCAAGTGCAATCCGCGACCGACGGCTATTTGCTCACGGCCCGCGACGCCACCGGCGCGGAAACCACCTCGCACCTGAAGATCGAGGTGAGCAAGCGCCTGCTCAAGCCCATCGATTGGGTCATCATCACCGTCTATCTCCTTTTTACCGCTGTCATCGGTTATTATTACTACCGCAAGGACAAGCTCACCAAGAGCAGCGCGGATTTCTTCGTCGGTGGCCGTTCGATTCCGTGGTGGGCCGCGGGGGTCAGCCTCTACGCCACCGGCACCAGCGCCATCAGCTACATCGCCACGCCCGCCAAATCCTTCGCGACCAACTGGCTCTACCTCGCCAACAACGTCGTGGGCATGGTCGGCACCATTTTCGTCGCCATTTGGATCGTGCCGCTCATCCGCCGACTGAGCCTGATGTCGGTGTATCATTATTTGGAAATGCGCTTCCACCCGCACATCCGCGTGCTGGCTTCGGCCCTCGCCATCGTGCTGCAGCTCGGCGGCCGCATGAGCATCGTGCTCTTCCTGCCCTCGCTCGCGATGTCCGCGGTGACGGGCATGGACGTCAACACCTCCATTCTCATCATGGGCCTCGTCACCATCGTTTACACCGCGATGGGCGGCATGAAGGCCGTGATCTGGACCGACTTCATCCAAGTCGTCGTCATGCTGGGCGGCGCGTTCGTCGCGCTCGGCTTCGTCTTCTCGAATCTCGAAGGCGGCATCGGGGACTTCTTCCGCGTCGCCGCGGCCAACAACAAATTCGAGACCTTCGACTGGGATCTCAACCTCACCCAAGCCACGGTCTGGGGCTTCATCATCCTCAACATCCTCGGCGTCCTGGTTTATCCACAGGACCAAGTGATGATGCAGCGCGTGCTCTCCACCAAGTCTGACAAGGAGGCCGGCTGGTCGATCTGGACCCTCGCGCTGATCATCATCCCGGGCAACCTCACCTTCTTCGGCATCGGCACCGCGCTTTACGTTTTCTACAAGCAGCACCCCGAAAACCTGAACCCGCTCCTCAGCATCGATTCGACCTTCCCGCAATTCATCGCGGCCGAGCTGCCCCCAGGCATCACCGGGTTGATCATCGCCGGCATCTTCGCCGCCTCGATGTCCACCCTCTCCTCCTGCATCAACAGCGTGGCCACCCTCGTCTCCGTGGACTTTTACGAACGCTACGCCAAGAAGGCCACGCCGGAAAAGAGCCTGCGCCTCGCGGAGATCGTCACCGTCGTCGGTGGCCTGATCGGCATCGGCACCGCGCTGTTGCTCGCCGCCGCCGACATCAAATCCGCGCTCGACACCTCTTTCGTGCTCGGCGGCCTGCTCGGCGGTGGTTTCGCCGGTTGTTACGCGCTCGGCATGTTTACCAAACGCGCCAACTGGCAGGGCGCGTTCATCGGCGTCGGCGCCAGCCTGGTCCTCACGCTCTCCGCGTGGGTCATGAACCTTGTGCACCCGTTCTTCTACATCGTCATCGCCAATCTCACCACCATCACGGTCGGTTACCTCGCCAGCCATCTCTTCCCCGCCCCGACTCAATCCCTGCTCGGCTTGACGATTTACACCCCGCGCTCAAAGCCCGTCGCCGGGGGCAGGTAACCGCTACGCTTTCCTCGCATGAAAAAATACCGCGCCGTCCTCGTCGGCACCGGCGGCATCGCCGATGCCCATGTCAACGCTGTCAACCACACGCAAGGCCGTGTCCAACTCGTCGCCGCCTGCGACATTGATGCCGCCCGCTCGGAAGCCTTCCGCGCCAAGCATCAGCTCGCCAAGGCGCACACCGACTACGCCGCGATGCTGCGCGAGGAAAAGCCCGACATCGTGCTCATCGCCGCGCCACCCGGCCTGCACGCCGCCATGAGCATCGCCGCGATGGAGGCGGGGGCCTGGGTGCTCTGCGAAAAACCCCTCTGCGCCTCGCTCGCCGAATTCGACCAGATCGCCGCCGCCGAGCAACGCACCGGCAACCGCACCTCGTGCGTGTTCCAAATGCGCTTCGCCTCCTCCAATACCCATGTGCGCCACCTGCTCGCCTCCGGTCAGTTCGGGCGGCCGCTCGTCGCCGTGTGCAACACCCTTTGGTATCGCGATGTGCCCTATTACTCCGTGCCGTGGCGCGGCAAATGGAAGACCGAGCTCGGCGGACCGACGATGAGCCAGGGCATCCACACGATGGACCACTTGCTGCACCTGCTCGGCGACTGGACGGAGGTCAAGGCCGTGGCCGAGACGCTCTACCACCAGATCGAGGTCGAGGACGTCTCCATGGCGCTCGTCAAATTCGCCAACGGCGCGCGCGCCTCCATCGTCAATGCCACGCTCTGCCCGCGCCAGGAGACCTACCTGCGCCTCGACTGCGAACACGCCACCGTCGAACTCACCCACCTCTACGCCTACAAGCGCGAGAACTGGAACATGACCCCGGCCACGCCCGAGGCCGCCGCGCGCCTGCAACCCGCCTGGGACGCGTTCCCCGAGGACGTCGGCTCGATTCACGGCGCGCAACTCCTCGCCATGGTGCACGATATGGACCGCGGCACCGTGCCGCTCACCAGCGGCCCCGAAGCCCGCCGCACGCTCGAATTCCTCGCCGCGCTCTACAAGTCCGCCTTCACCAACACCACGGTCACGCGCGGCAGCATCCAGCCCGGCGATCCGTTTTACGCGGTCATGCACGGCAACCTGTCGCCCAAGCGCGAAAAGAAATTATAGGCTTTACGTCTTCCCGCGCGCTGCATCCTGCACCGGCGGGAGGACCACCATGCAAAACGTTCCGAATCCGCTCGAGCAGCGGGATCTCGTCAAATACCTGTGGGCCGCGCGCCACCGTTTCTGGGGCGGACTCGGCCTCGTGCTATTGCGCAGCCTCGCGGCCGCGCCCTGCACCCTCCTGATCCAGCGCATCATCGACAAGCCGCTCAAGGAAGGCAGCATCAGCGGCGTCCTCGAGCTCAGCCTCTGGTTCGTGCTCTGCCTCGTGGTGCACTACGGCTTCTCTGTCTGGGGCGCGCACGCCCTCGCCAAGTCCATGGCCGGGCTCATGGTCGAAATGCGCAGCCGCATCTTCTTCCGCCTGCAATTTCTCACCTTCAGCTATCTCGACGGTCAGAAAACCGGCCGCCTCCTCTCCAAATACGCCTTCGACACGCAGAAGGTTGAAGGCCTGCTCTTCACCGTCCTCAACCAGCTCCTGCCCAATCTGCTCATGGGCGTCTGCATTTTGGCTATCCTGGCCTGGATGAACTGGCTGCTGCTGCTCGTCCTCCTGCTCGCCATCCCGGTTTACGCCACGGCGAAATATTTCTTCTTCAGCCACATTCGCCGCGCCAACAACGAAAACCGCCTCGCTCAGGAGCAACTCACCGGCACCGCCTCCGAATACATCTCCGCCCTCCGATTGGTCCGCAGCTTTGGCGAAGAAGCCCAAGCCGAACGCGAGCTTGACCGCAGCAGCGAGTCCTTCGCGCGCAGCCGCGTCTCTCAATCCTACATCAACGCGCTCTTCGGCACCTACGTTTACGTGGGCATGCAGCTGCTCTCGCTCATTGTCATCGCCGGCGGCTCCATCATGGCCATCCGCGGCGACCTCTCCATCGGCACACTCTTCGCCTTCATGGCCGGCTTCGGCTACATCCTCGCCCCCGTGCACATGTTCATCGGCCTGAGCGAGCCCTACTTCGCCGCGCAAGAAGGCTACGCCAGCATCAAGGAGCTCATCGACTCGCGCTACGTCGAGGACTGGCATGGCGCGCGCACCGAATCGCGGCTGCGCGGCGACATCGTTTACGACCACATCGCGTTCCACTATCCCGCCGCGCCCGACAAGACCGTCATCAAGCGCCTCAATCTCACGATCAAACCCGGCGAACACGTCGCCTTTGTCGGCCCCTCTGGCTCCGGCAAGAGCACCCTCGCCAATTTGCTACTCGGCCTTTACGCGCCGACCAGTGGCCGCATCCTCATCGACGGCGTGCCTCAATCCGAATGGAACATGCGCTGGATCCGCCGCCAGCTCGCCGTCGTGATGCAGGAAAGCATTTTGCTCTCCGGCTCCGTGCTCGACAACATCCGTTTCGCCCGCCCCGGCGCCACCGAGGCCGAGGTGCGCGAAGCCGCCCGCCTCGCCAACGCCGAGGAATTCATCCTCAAGATGCCCGAAGGCTACCACACCGCCGTCGGCGAACGCGGCGTCGCCCTCTCCGGCGGCCAGCGCCAACGCATCGCCATCGCCCGCGCCATCCTGCGCAATCCGCCCGTCCTCATCCTCGACGAAGCCACCTCCGCCCTCGATTACGAAAGCGAGCGCCTCATCCAGGAAGCCCTCGACCGCCTCTCCGCCGGGCGCACCGTCATCACCATCGCCCACCGCCTCAGCACCATCAAAAACGCCGACCGCATCATCGTCCTGCGCGAGGGCGACATCGTCGAAGAAGGCGATTTCAAGGAACTCAGCGAACGCAAAGGCGTCTTTGCGGAACTCGTCGCCGCGCAAGCGGCCGAGGCCAATCACCCCCACGAAGGGGAAGGTGCTTGAACCAGCTCCGCGCGACCACGATGCTCCCCTCTCCAACTCCACTCCGCCCACCGCCCCTCCGATGAAACGCCTCCTGTTCGCCTTCGCCCTCACCACCGCGCTCACCGCGGCCAGCGCCGAAACCAAATTCTCCGGCATCGAGTCCATCATGACACTCGAGGAGTTTCATAACGCTGGGCTCGACCAACTCACCCCGGCCCAGATCGCCGTCATCAATCAAGCCATCACCAAGCACCTCGCCGGTGCCGTGCAGACCGAGGTCGCCAAACAATCCGACGACATCCGCCGCGCCGCCGCGGAGGAGGAGCGCCGCAGTATTCTCGCCCGCTTCGGACTGCCCGTGCTCGACCTGAATCAGGAATGGAAGAGCGACCCGGCCCTGGCAGCCACCGTCACCGGCTGGGTCGGCGGCAACAGCTTCAAGCTCGACAACGGCCAAGTTTGGGAAGGCACCGAGCCCATCACCTACGAACTCAAGGGCAAGGCCATCCGCGTATTGCCCCGCCCCGGCGGTCAGTTCTCTCTCGAGATCGAGGGCAAGAACACCACCATCCGCATCCGCCGCGTGAAGTGAAAGACTGAATTTTTGAAACAGTCGCAGCCTTTCAACTCTTCTTTCGTCTCTAGCGCACTGCAAATGAAGTTATAGCCCAATGATTGTCATTCTGAGCGCAGCGAAGAATCCAGTGCGGCCTCCGCAGACAGCAGAAATGCTGGATTCTTCGCTGCGCTCAGAATGACAGGGAGCACATTCCGGCTCAGTTTTTCAGCCCTTCCCCCCCATGCTCTTGCTGCGCAACGCCGCCTTGACGGTTGAGCTTCTTGATCCCGCCGATTCCGCGGACCGCCCGCGCCTCGGCACCCGCTACTGCTGGGGCGGTTACATTTGGCAAGTTTCCGACGCAGCCGTCGGCCCGCTGCTCACCGGCCCCGAATGGCCGCTCGCGGAACCGATCCCCTTCAACGGCCAAGGCCTGCCCGAATCCTTTCGCCACGCCGAATTCGGCACGGGCCGCCCGCTCATCATCGAAAACAACCGCGGCTTCATCATCGGCATCGGCGACGTCGGCCTCAATATGGCCGGCAAACTCGACGTGATCACGCCCTGCGCGTGGTCCGTCACGACCAGCCGCGACGCCATCGAATATTGCACCGAGCAAAGCGGCAACGGTTACGCCTGCCAGCTCACGCGCCGCATCGCGCTCTCCGGTCGCACCCTCACCTCCTCCACCCGCCTCGCCAATCTCGGCGAGCGCCCCCTGCCGCTCCACTGGTTCGCGCATCCCTTCTTCGCGCTCGACGACCGGCTCCTCACCTGTGGCCTGCCGCCAACTTGGGGGATGGCGGACAACGTCGGTTATGCACTCGACGCCGCGCACCGGCTCACCTTCAAGCGCCGCTTCCTGCACCGCGACGACGGACACTTCGAACAACTCAAGGTCGATCCCGCCACGCCCCTCCGCGCCGTGCTCTCGCACCCCAAGCTCAGCGAAATCGTTTTCAGCACCGACTTCGTGCCCGACACCTGCCCCGTCTGGGGCAACAGCAACACCTGGTCGATCGAGCCCTACCTCGCCACCGACCTCGCGCCCGGCACCGACCGCAGTTGGACGCTGACCTACGCGTTCGGCACGGCGCGCTGCCATCCACCTGAATCTTTACACTAAGCTCGCAAAGGTCACAAAGACCGGAATTCCAGTACCTTTGCTTACTTTGCGTCCTTGGTGTAAAGTCCGCATGCTATACGGCGATTGGTATAAATGGATCGGCGATCGATATGGAGTTCGTTCGAAAAGTTTCGCGCCTTATTTCTCCGCCGGCTTGGCGATAAACTTTTTCCAGACCGGACCGAACTCCTCGGAAGGCATCCAAATCGAATATTTCACCGAGCGCGCGGGCTTGCCGGCCGGGATGATTTTCATCTTCTCCAAATCCACGCCGAAGCCCTCCGGCCGTTGCGCGGGATCAAATCCCGAGGCCAGCACGGCTTCGAAAAACGGAATGATGATTTTGTTGGCCTTGCTGATGGCGTGGCCGACATTGGCCTCGACCGCCAGACACCAGCGCGCGCCGCGTTGGCGATTTTCGAAAACCGCCTTGTTTGCCCCCAATATACGATGAGGTCGGTCTTTTTCCCCGACAAGGAAAAGTCCCGGCACCGCTCGTGCCTCGTCTGAGACTGGCGATTCAAAGATCCCGCTCTTGATCGTCGCAAACGCCAGCACGCGTTCCGGAGCGTAACAGGCAAAGCCGAAGTTAAACATGCCGCCCGCAGAGTGTCCCCACATCAGCAACGGTGCCGAAGCGATTTCCGGATGCCCTGATTTTTCCGCCAACGCCGCCAACGATTCAACCAAGGCCGCGCCACTCCCCCGCTCGGCCCGTCCATATTGGATTATCGCATTTTCAGGACTGCGCAAAAACACTCCGATCACCGCCAAGTGATGCTTGAGCGCAAACTCGCGCCAAACCGGCTGGTCCACTTCCTCGCGACTGTCGCCGTTGATGCCCAACGCCACGCATACGATGCCATTCACCCGCCCCGTTTCGTCATCAACCCACAGTCGAAACGCCGCCTTGTCGAAGTTGTCCTTCCGCCCCGGCACGATCTCGTGATCGAACGTCGCCGCCGACAGCGACACGCTCGACCACAACAGTCCCGCGACCAGTGCCGTGAGTTTGTGCTTCCGTGCAATCACGCGGCACCTCCGAGTTGACCGCGGGCAATCGCCGCATCTCGCGCCACGACCGAGCCGGCGAGTTGCTGTTCGATCAATTGATACAAACGAGCCGCGTCACTTTTACGACCCTGTCGTGCCCGTCTTCCGGCCAAAGCCATCACCCGTTTGGCGTCCTCCTCTACGCCTGCGCCCGTGGCCAATCTCCTCTCCGCCAATTCTTCCTCCACCGGCCACGATCGAAGCAACAGAAAGAGCATGAGTCCAACGTTGGCCAACGGCACGACCATCAGCAAACCCAACCACCAAGGATAGCCCGTCCGGCTGATCAAGGTGCAACCGATACTGAGCGTAAACAGGATCCCCAAGAGAGTTAGGATTACAGGCATTATGAGCGTTGTGATTGATTCGACATACTCACGGTCAGTGTTTCTCAACCCACTCAGCGGAGAGAAATTTCAGCGGGATATAAACCGGGCGATTCAGATTGGACCCGTGGCCCGGCATTGCGACTTTTGCCTTGAGCGGTTTTTCAAACAGACAATTCACGCACCGATACACCGCCTCCACTTGGACAATCGTTCCCGCCGGTAGCGCTTCGCGTGTAATCACCTCGGGGCCGCTCCATCCCGGCGAAATCGGAGTGATGACATAATAATCCACCGTGGTTTCAGACCCCGGCGGCGCAGTCACCCCTGCAAGCCGCATTTCCTGTTTCAGTGCATACGAACTGCCGACATGGGATTTGTATGGGGGCAACGCACTGACGTCCTCTTGCTTCTGCACAGTGCTGCACCCACCGAAAAGCACTGCTGCCAAAAAAACGATCTGAGCCGATCTCATCACTTATCCTTCTCCTTCTTGGCTTCTTTCCGCACGATCACGACAATGTAGATCGCGAATATCAGGAATAATACCCCGATTATCCTGGCCCACGGCCCCTCTATCGGCGCTCCACCTCCATGCCTCTGCGCAAACTTTCCTGTCACGAGCGCAACAAAACCAATGAAAGCGATCATTGCAGCACAGAGATAAGCGGCAGGATGTTTCATAGAAGAATAGATTGGCTGAAACAAAAGACCGTATCGTCACACGACTGGATGCGCTTTCTCATTCATGATTTCGTGTCTTTGCTGCTGCGCTTTCCCGCAATCGGCCCATTCGCGGGCTCTTGCTTTTCGATCGCTGCTTTCAATGCGCCCAAGACCCACAGCTGTAAATCCCGTGGCAGCTCTTCGCGCAACAGCATACCCTCGCAATAATCCCTGACCAAGGTGTCTTGCTGAATGTTGCTACCCAACGACCAAGCCGCGCTCTTGAACACCGCGTTTTTGTAAACTTCGACCGGCACCACCTTGGGTTTCTTTTCCAGCCGTTGATACTCTTCGAGTGCATTGCGATACGGATGATAGGCCAGCACGCCGACCAAGTCGCGCAGCGGTTGATAAGCACCACTTGCGAAAAAGCGTCCCCACAACACATCCAGTTGCGCACCATCCAGCGGTTCGGATGAGGGCACCGGCCAGCGGGTCCCGCGGTATTTTTTCGCGGCCTGCTTGAGCTCAGCGGGCAAGCCGAAAACGAACTCTGCATCATCGCGCTTGGCGTAGGCCAGCAAGCCGGCCAACTGCGCTTTCTCAGCCGACGAGGCCTGCGCAAAGTCATCAATTAAATGCGGCAGTAACCACGGATTGTCGGCCAACACTTGCTCAAAAAAACCGAGTAGCGGCCCCATTGTTTCCAGCGGTCTCGGTTTGCCGTCTTTCATCGGCGGATTCGCCGCCATATGCTTAAGATAAGCTTGGAGCTGCTGCGGTTTCGGCGAAAAATGATAGGGCATCAACCACTGCTCTGCATCTGATGACAATGGCTCTGGACGATAGCGCCCCTCGAATATGATCAAAGCTTCGCTGCGCGCGGTCGCGTTGCTCACGCGATCAACCGCCTCGACGACTATCCGCCACTGCCCCGCCGGGTCATTCGGCTCCAAGATGATGCCCGTGACACTTGGCGCTTTGTGCACCATCCGGCCATCTGCATTGGCTGATATGGAAACCAAGGGAAGATCCGACTGCGTGTAGCTGATTGTTCCGTCCGGTTTGTAAACACTGATGCTGTAATCCGCCTCCGCCTTGCCTTCCGGACTGACGGCCAGCCCATGCGCCATCACATGCACATAGAGTTCCTGTCCCGGATAAGCCTTGTCCGCCACGACCATTTTCGGACCGCGACCAAGTGGCGTCTTCTCCCATATCTCCTGAAACGCCCGTTGAATCGTCGGCGCAACCCGCACGGAAAACTTCTGGCCCGATTCATCACTGGGCGATGCCACCGCTGTCGCCAATCCGATTATCACGCCGGTCATCATTTTGATCACCGAGCGGAGGGCAGATGATTTCGGGCTTCGGGGCATGGTCATGGCAAGTTGGATTGGATTATATGAGACCCTCATTGATCGATCAGCCAAGCTATGCAGAACAGCGCACACGCCGGCCACAGCAATAGAACTGAGTAGAGCCTGATCTTCGTTCCCAATGGAACCAATGATATCGGCTGCCTCTCCGGTCGAAAAACATCATCCCAAGCCAGGCGGAATAAAAATTAAAACCGACTCGCTTTCCTTCCTCCGCAAAGCGCCGCATCAGCGGAACGACCACCGCAACTCCTGCGACTCCCAGCAGGCACGCCACCCCAAGCACATATTCGAAGGCCGTCATATCAGAAGAAATACAAAACTTATCCAATAAACATGAAGTGAGTAATATCAGTCCTCAGTGAATTCAATTGTTAAGCCTCAGTTCAAAATTATTTCCATCGCTCGTTAATCGTGGGCCGAGCCATAACCGACTTGACCAAACGCATAGTTATGCGTTTTATGCGGACATGCGCACCACCGTGGATTTGCCGGCCAGTCTGATCAGGCGTCTCAAGCAACGGGCGCGGCAGGAAGGCGTGCCTATGAAAACGGTTTACAATCGGGCCTTGGCCCGCGCCTTTGGCGAGTGCTACACCGCGCCAACCCGAGGCCAATCACGCGTGGACAAACCCCAAGGCTGACATGCTGACCAATCTGGAAATTCCCGATCATATCCTGAAGCACGCCAAACGCCGGGCTGTGGAGGAAGGCGTCTCATTGAGGGATGTCATCGCGCAGACCTTGACCGATGAGTTGACCGCAACGCCTTTCGTCCAGCCCGCCCCGTGGCGGGTGCCGGTCGCTCCGCATGACATGGGTTGGAGGGGACTGAACGAAACAGAAATCCAGCAAGCGCTGGAAGTAGAGCGGGAGGAAATTCTGCTCCACCGCGCCGGACTGAAAACCCGGAACCGGCGCGATGCTCAGCATTGACACCAACATCGTCTTTCCCGCTTCGCAATCGGCCGCGCCGCTGCACGATCGCGCCAGAACTTGGCTGGAGTCGTTAAGCGAGCGAAATGATGTAGTCCTGTCTGAACTGATGCTGGCAGATGTCTATGGCCTGCTGCGCAATCCCGTCATCCAACCGCGACCGTTGTCCGCACCGGCAGCCGCAACGATCATCAAAGCCTATCGGCGGCACCCGCGCTGGCGCATCGTCGGTTTTCCGCCTGAGGGTCGGCGCATGCATGATGCCCTCTGGGAAAAAGCCGCCGAACCCGGCCTTGCTTACCGGCGCTTCTATGACCTTCGGCTGGCCATCAGCCTGCAACACCAAGGCGTGGATGAGTTCGCCACGATTAACGTGAAGGATTTCCAAAGTCTGGGCTTTCGCCGCGTGTGGAATCCGCTGGCGGAAAAATAAGGATCCTCGAAGCAAGCTCCGAGGTATTTGGTCAAGGCCACTATTGTTCGCAGGGAAGGCCATTCCTTGGAGTCGGCCCGCCCTCGGGCCGGTCACTCCGTCCCGGGGCGAGGGCGCCCCGGCTCCATTTCAACCTAAGCCGGAGCTAGCTTCAGGGCATTGGCCCCACAGGGAGTAAAGTCGTAGCCGACTTCCGAATCTCATTTTGCGTTCTTTGTGGCTACCTTTCGATTGAAACGCTCTACCGTTCCAGCACCGCCACCATCGCGGCCCATTCGCCCTTGGGTTGCCAGCGAAGTTCGCCGGGCGCGAGTTTGAGCGCGGATGATTTTTCGGCGAGCGAACCGGCCACGCGCCATTGGCCCGGTGGTAGCGGGATTTTGAGCGTGGCGACATCGGGTTTTGCGAACGTGTGCGCGACGACGAGCGCTTGTTTGCCGGTTTCGCCGACGCGCACGACCGCCTGCCAGCCTTCGGCATGACGATAGGCCAACACATCAGGACCGTGCCGATAAGAGCGGCCGTTGCGGATGATCGGCGCGGCGCGTTTGTAGAGCGCAATGGCCTCGGCCACGAGGCCGCGTTGTTCCGGCCGTAGCGTCGCGAAATCACCCGACAGGCAAAGCCGGCCGAGAAAACCACCCGCGAGCAGATACAGCGTGCGGCGCAGGTCCGCGAAGTGGCGCAGCACCGCCCAGATCTGACTTTGCGCGGGTTGCATCAGGCGATGCAGGTTGGCCGCGATAATCGGAATCTCCGGGCATTCGTGCGCGTCGGAAAAACTGCTCATCGCCGTCAGCCCCATCATTGTCGGCTCGAGGCGATGCCCGCCGGAAGAACAGTTCTCGATCACCAGATGCGGCAACTCGGCGCGTAGGCGTTTGAAGAACGCCACGACGCCTTCGAGGTGTTGGCGCAACCCCTCGCCGGGCGACTCCGCGCCGTCGGCCCCGATGCCGATGTTCTCGTTGTAGTCCACCTTGATGTAACCGAAGTTGCCGGCTTTGAGTGTGCCGATGACGCGCTCGGCGAGTTGCGCGATGACTTCCGGTTTGCGCAGGTCGAGGAAACGCCGCCCGCCCGCCGTGATCGGCTGGCCATCGCGGTGCAGCAGCAACTCCGCCTGAAGATACAGGGGTGAATCCGCGCCAACGACCTCCATTTCAAACCAAATGCCGGGGATGAGCCCGCGGGCGCGGATCGCGTCGGTCGTGGCGCGCAGACCCTGCGGATACATCGCCGCGTTAGGCACCCACTCGCCTTGATAACTGGCCCAGTTGCCGCCCTCGGGTTTATACCATCCGGCGTCCATGACGAGATAAGCCATGCCGCTGCCACGCAGCGATTCGGCGAGCGCGGTCATATTTTCGTGATTCGGGTTGCCCCAGCTCGTCGTCCATTCGTTGAACAGCACCGGCAGGTCGCGCTCGCTCTTCGGCAGTTTCGCCAGCGGCGCGGCTTGCGCGGCGGTGAGCGCGGCGCAGCAGTCATCGACGCCGCCTGGCACGCAGGCGATCCACGCCGCGGGCGAGGTGAAGCTATCGCCCGGTTGCAGCGTTTTGCACCAGTGCCCGTAGTCGCGATCCGCCAGACCGCCGGAAAACGCCGCAAGGTCGTTGCGGCGGTAAACTTCCAACTGCCACGAGCCGGGATGCGCGAGTTGCGCGCCCCAAGTCACGCCCGCGACCGTGTCCTCAATCGCCGCGCAGGGGAAAAACCCATTCGTCGGCAGGCTACCGATCGCGCCAAACCGCTCGCAGCGCACGCCATGCCCGGCCCACGAGGGCTCCAGTAAAAGATCTTCAAACGCGCGGGTCTCCCGTCGGCCTTCCGTGCTCCACGCGCTGCGAAACCGATGCAGTCGTAACCGCCCCGGCGCGTCGTCCGCCGCGAAACACGTGATGCCGCCGAGCGAAAAACTCGCCAACTGCTCCAGGGTGACCGGGACCGCGCCGCAGTTTTCCACCGTCACGCGGCTTTCGAACCACGAGGCGTTTTTCTCCCACGCCAGATCGTGATGCGCCAGCCAGCCATGATCGGCGTGCTTGAAGGTCGTGCGCACGTGCACGCCGCCGCGCGCGCGGCGCACGCGCTGGGTGGCAAACTTGAGCATGTCCACCGTCGGGCTGTTGCGCAGCGTGCGGCCTTGGGAAAAGCCCGCCGGCTCGCCGTCGTCGCGCGCCTTGACCTGCATAAGCGAATCGACCGCCCACGCCGGCAAGCCGGGCGCTCCGCCTAATGTCGGGCCGATGCCATCGATCTCCACGCCGGAAAGATAACCGCGCCGCGCCGCAACCTTGTTGCGCAATTTCGTCGGCGCCAGCCAGAGACCGAGCGCGCCGGTGGAGGCATCGCGCACGTAGAGCACGGTGACGGCTCCGCAGCGCAGTTCGCGTTGGATGATGGGGCGGGAGGTTTTTTTCATCGAGATAGCGGTCCGGCACGGCGGCTTACCGGCGCAGGCAGGCAAAGGCGACGGCGGCGTGCAGGCCAAGCCCAAACCGTCGTCACCGCAATGTCTGTCATAATATGGCTTCCGGGAGGGATGTTACTTTTAGCCTATGGCCGTGGTGGCCGCGACCCATTAGGATGGGCCCCCGCCAGTTTATTGTCGAAACACTCAACGCGGCCACCCCGCGCCAACACCAAAGCCCATGAATCCTGCCACCCAATCCGCCAAGCACCTCCGCGCGTTGCTCATCGCGCTCGGATTTGCCGTCGTCAGCGCCACCGCGCAGACCAGCGAAGCCCCGGCCACGAAGCCAGTGCCCGCCACCACCGAGGAAGATTCCGAGAACACGCCGGAAGAAGACACCACGGTGCCAGCCACCAAAATCATCAAGCTAGAGTCGGTCGAGGTGCTCGGTTCGCGTATCCGTCACACGGAGATTGAAGGTCCCTCGCCGGTCAGCACCTACGACACGGATTACATCCGGGCCACGGGCGCGCTCACCCTGGCCGACTTCATGAAGACGCTGCCGCAAAACTACACCGGCGTTCCCTCCGGCCGCGCCAGCGCCCCGAATGAGATGAACCCGGAGTCCGGCCTCTTTTCGGAAAGCTCGACGCCATCGTTCAATTTTAACACCGGCTCTTTCGCCATTCCGTTTGGTCAGACCGGCGTCTCCGGCGCCAGCCTGCGCGGGCTCGGCTCGGGCTCGACGCTCGTGCTTGTGGACGGTCGCCGCGTCACCCAGTCGGCCGCCGGCAACGGTTCCAGCTTCACCCAGCAGGGCTTCGTCGATCTCAACACCATCCCCCTCGGCATGGTGGAGCGCATCGAGATGATCACCGATGGCGCGTCCGCCCTCTACGGCGCCGATGCCGTGGGCGGTGTCATCAATGTCATCTTGAAGAAAAACTGGAATGGCACCGAGCTGACCGGCTCCTTCAAGGGCGCCGAGCACGACGGCGGGCGCGAACGCTCGCTCAGCCTCACGCACGGCTTCAGCAGCGGTCCGCTGCGCGGCACGGTGAACATCAACTACTACGACCGCGCCGACCTCAAGGCCTCGCAACGCTCGTTCACCAAGAACCAAAACCACACCCAGATTGTCGCCGGCCACAACGCTAGTGGCGCGCCCGTCTATGGTTTGGACCGCCGCTTGAACTGGGGTTATCCCCCGGTGGTGCAGGCCCGCACCGGCTTCCTCGCCGGCATCACCGATCCGAATGGCAACCCCACACGTTTCGCCGTCCTGAAAAATGGCGCCGCCGGCACCAGCCTCAGCGACTTCACTGGCGTCACGGCCAATTTCGCCTCCGGCATCCAGCGCGGCAACACAGCGGAATACCTCGATCTCATCTCCCCCTCTGAACGTTACGGTGTCAGTGGTTCATTAAATTATACGATCAACTCTCGCCTCGAAGCCTACGCGAAATACTACTTCACGGATTCGCGCAGCCTGGCCGATGGCCAACCGGGAACCGCTAGCGCTGCCACCACCACGGGCTTCGGTAGCTATGCGACCGTCGTCCCCGGCGCCTACAATGCGTTCGGTCAGGACATCGCGGTCGGCATGATTTACCCGGGATTCGGCTCACAATGGCAGACCTCGCATACCGACGCGCACAACGGCGTCGTCGGCCTGATCGGCAGCCTCGGTGACACTTGGGTGTGGGACGCCAGCTACAACTACCAGACCCAAGACCTCCGCTACCTGACCCGCGTGTTCAACGGCGCGGCCCTCCCCGCCGCGCTGAGCAACCCTGACGCCAGCCTGCGCATTAATCCCTTCGCCTCCGCCGCACAGTCCGCGGTTTACGAACAACTGGCCACCTACCCGTCATCCCTGGGCAAGGTGAAGTCCGGCACCTGGAGCGTGGACGCCAGTGGCGAACTCTTCGACATCTGGTCCGGCCCGGTGCAGCTCGCGGTCGGCGCCACGCACACCACTAACAAAAACGACAACACCGTCACCTCCTACAGCACCGCCCCCACGCCGGTGAAAACCACCAGGAACGTGTCCGGCGAACGCTCCTCGTATGCGGTTTACAGCGAGTTCCTCGTGCCGCTCGTCAGCAAAGAGCAGGACATCCCACTCGTGCGCCGTTTCGACGTGCAGCTCGCCGGTCGCTACGAAGACCAAGACGACGCCGGCGACACCACCGTGCCAAAGGTCGGCTTCGCTTGGGTGCCAGTCGAAACCCTCCTGTTCCGCGCCAGCTATTCCAAAGGTTTCCGCGCGCCCGCACTCACCGAGCTGCAGGTCTCCAACAGCACCTCCAACAGCACCTTGCTCGATCCCCGGCGCGGCGGCGTTAGCACCACCGGCATCGCCACCACCCGCGGTTCCAATCCAGACATCGAGCCCGAGACCTCCTCCACCGAAACCTACGGCGTGGTCTATGAACCCGCGTTCGCCAAGGGCCTAATCCTGAAAGCCACCTACTATCGGACGCAGCAGAACGACCTGATCCAGCAGTTGACGGCGCAGACCATCGTCAACAACGAGGCCATCTTCGGCGACCGCATCACCCGCGCGGCGCCGGACGCCAGCGACCTCGCGCTCAACCAGCCGGGTCGGATCACCGCCGTGGACATCACCTTCGACAACTACGGCACCGTCCGTAACCACAGCCTCGACCTCACCGCCGAATATCGGTTGCCGTGGGAGGACCTCGGCCAGTGGCGGGTGAACTTCACCGCCTCGCGCATGCTCGAATCCACCCGTGAATTCGTGCCCGGCGTGGCCGCGATTGATGATTCCGGCGACACCAACGCCGCACCCAAGTGGAACTTCGTCACCTCGCTGCTCTGGAACAAGGGCCCGTGGAGCGCCTCCGCCTTCACCTACTACATCAGTGGGTTTAACACCAACAAGGGCGGTAACATCTGGACGAACAACAACAGCATCGTTTCCAGCCTCTATCCGGAAATGTGGCGCACGGACATGAACGTCGGCTACGAGTTCAAGCAAGGCCTGTGGCGCGGCTACGGCAAGGGCCTGCGCGTGCAGATCGGCGTCGGCAACGTCTTCGACAAGGAGCCCCCGTTTGCCGACAACATCTACGGCTACAACGGCGCGCTTTACTCGCAATGGGTGTATGGCCGTAGCTACGAGCTCTCTTTCTCGCTGCCCTTCTGAGCCAAAGCTTCCGCAAGTGTTGTTATCAAGACGGAGCCCGCGGGCTCCGTCTTTTTTTAGGTTCAAAAGGCAGGGTGCGGTTCTCCTCAACCGCCTTCGCAAGCGTGACGTGTTCAGGGCGGTTGGGGACAACCGCCCCTACCCTCTGATCTCCAGCAAAGATCAGCCCTGCAGTTTATCGCAGCAGCGAGATCAGCATCGCGCGGGAGCGTATCTCCAGCTTCGTGAAGATCGACTGCAACTGGTTTTTCACCGTGCCGACGCTCTTGTGCAAGTGCGAGGCGATCTCGGTGTTGCTCAGGCCGTCGCGCACGAGTTGCGCCACCTCGCGCTCGCGTTGCGTCAACCGCGAATAAACCGTCATCTGCCGGTCCATCGAGGCCGGGACGGCGGCGTCGAGCATCTCGCGGTTGACGATCTGGACAAACAGATAGGGTCGCGAAAGCAGCGGATCATCGAGCGTGAAAAGCGACAGTTCAGCCTGTAGATGCGCGTTCGCCTCATGCCGGAGCGTGCGGCGCTCCAGCGGCGGGTGGCCGTGCGGGTCGGACAGCGCCTGCGCGTAGTGCCGCTCCATGAGCTCGTGGTAAGTCTGCAAAAACGCCGGCGGCACGGCGAAGACCGCCCGGCCGTTGAGCGCGCGCGCCGCCTGCGCGCCGTGGTTCCAGGCCGCGCAAGCCTCAAAGGCCTCATGGTTGGCGAACACCATCTCGTGCCGCGCGTTGATCAGGAGAATGCCTTGCGGCAGCAGGTTGATGAACTGCTGCAGGCTGTTGCGCGCGATGACCTCCTCCTCGTGCTGCTCCAGCCGCCGCAAGTTGCGGTCGAGCACGGGATGCAGGTCGAGCAGCAGCGCCTTCTCGCTGTCGCTAAACGGCGTCTGGTTGAACGCGCGGCGCAGGCAAAGGATGCTCTTGCGCTGGTTATTCTCCCACAGTGTCAAGCCGAGCAG
>JADLBI010000277.1 GCA_020847775.1 Opitutaceae bacterium | reverse complement strand
GCCGTCCGTGTGGAATTCGAGGCCGCCAAGGCCCGCTATGTGGGTCCCAATGGTGAGCTCACCGCCCAGATGAAAAAAATGGGCGGCGTGCCCAAGGAGGAGCGCCCCGCCGTCGGCAAGCTCATTAACCAAGCCAAGGTCGCGTTGCAGCAATTGCTCGATGAGGGCATCGCTCGCATCGAGGCCGCTGAACTGCGCGCCGGGCTCGGGCCGGCGATCGATCCCACGCTGCCCTCACCCGACACCGGTCCAGGCACCTATCACCCGCTCACCCTCGTGCGCGAAGAACTCACGCGAATCTTGCGCAAAGTCGGGTTCACCGTCGCCGATGGCCCGGAAGTGGAGACCGAATATTACTGCTTTGATGCGCTGAACACGCCGGCTGATCACCCCGCGCGCGACGCCCAGGATACCTTTTATCTGCCGACCGGCGCGCGTTTCGGCAACGTGGCAAAGAAGACGGCCAATGAGCGCTATTTACTGCGCACGCACACCTCATCCGTGCAAATCCGCACCATGCTCAAAGGCGAGCCACCGATCCGCATCGTCTCGCCCGGCCGCGTTTATCGCCGCGACACGACCGATGCCACACACTCGGCGAACTTTCAGCAACTCGAATGCCTTTACGTGGACAAGAATGTCACGGTGCGCGACCTGAAGGCGTTGCTCGATTATCTTTTCGAATCGCTGCTCGGTAAGGACACGAAGACGCGGTTCCGCCCGCACTATTTCGGCTACACCGAGCCCAGTTTCGAGGTGGACCTGAGCGCCAAGCACCTGCCCAAGGTGAACAAGGAATGGATCGAGATCGGCGGTTGCGGCATGGTCGATCCGCAGGTTTTTGCCGATGTCGGCTACGATCCCGAAGTCTGGAGCGGCTACGCCTTCGGCATGGGTATCGAGCGCCTCGCGATGCTGCTCTACGGCATCGATGACATCCGCTACTTCTACCAAAACGACCTGCGTTTCCTGAAACAATTTGCCTGAGCTGTCGCATGAAAATTTCCCATAACTGGCTCAAGGATTACATCGCGCTCGAAGCTTCGCCCGAGGAGATCAGCCGCGCGATCACCTTTCTCGGCTTCGAAGTCGAAGGCATCGTGCAAACCGGCGCGCCCAAGCTGGAAAACGTGGTCGTGGGTGAAATTCTCACCCGCGACAAGCACCCCAATGCGGACAAGCTTTCTGTTTGCACCGTGGATGTCGGCCCCGCTGGCGGAGTGAAGACCATCGTTTGCGGCGCGCCGAATTGCGACGCGGGCAAACGCGTCATAGTGGCCTTACCGGGCGCGGTGCTGCCGGGAAACTTCGTGATCAAACAGTCCAAGATTCGCGGCCAATCGTCCGACGGCATGCTTTGCGCGACCGATGAGATTGGCCTTGGCGGCGCACACTCGGGCATCTTGTTGCTCGATGGCGCGCCCGCGCTCGGCACCCCAGCCAACGATGTGCTGCCCGCGGGCGATACGGTTTTCGACGTGGAGATCACCCCAAACCGTCCCGATTGCCAATCGCACCTCGGCATGGCGCGCGAACTCGCCGCCTGGTTCAAACTGGCGCTCAACTATCCGCAGGCCAAGTGCCATGGCGTGCCAAGTGAAGCCGCCGAACGCGGGGATTTGCTCTCCGATGTGCGGGTGGAATCGCCGGTGGACTGTCCGCTCTACACCGCGCATGTCATCACGGGTGTAAAAGTCGGCCCGAGCCCTGATTGGTTGCGCGCCCGACTGACCGCCGTGGGACTGCGTCCGATCAACAACATCGTCGATGTCGGCAATTACGTGATGCTCGAATACGGTCAGCCGCTGCACGCGTTTGACGCCGCGAAACTTTCCGGCGGACGCATCGTGGTGCGTCACGCCCGGGCCGGAGAAATGATCACCACGCTCGACGGCAAGGAGCGCAAGCTCGACGAATCCATCCTCGTCATCGCCGACGCCGAACGCCCGGTGGTCATCGCCGGCATCATGGGCGGGATGGATTCCGGCGTGGACGAACACACAACGGACATCGTCTTGGAATGCGCGATTTTCAAGCGGCAGCCCATTCGCCGCACCGTCAGGCATGTCGGCCTGTCATCGGATTCATCCTACCGTTATGAACGCGGCGTGGATCCGCACACGGCGCTGGAGGCGGCCTATCGGGCCATCGACTTGATCATCCAAACCGCCGGCGGCCGACTGGTCGCTCCGGCGGCCAAGGTCGGGGGCGACGTGCCGTGGGAACGCGAGGTGGTTGTCACGCATGACTACATTTGCGACAAGCTCGGTTTCGATATTCCCGCCGAAGAGATGCGCGCCTCATTGGAGGCGTTGGAGCTGCGCGTGACGCGTGAAGAGCCCACCGAGCACCGCGGCCTGGCGTGGACGCTGGCGATTCCCAGTTGGCGCCAGGACTTGGACCGACCGATTGATCTGGTTGAGGAAGTTTTGCGGCTCTACGGCACGGAAAAAATCCCGGCCGGTCGCTTGATGTCGCCCGGTTTGGTGGGCGACGACGATCCGGTGGTGCTGTTCAATCGCAAGGTCACTGGTTTCCTCGTCGGCCACGATTTTCACGAATGCGCCAACTACACGCTGCGTTCGGGCAAGGAACTCAGCTCGTGGGTTTCGCAGACGTCCAGCTCGGAGCTGGCCTTGGATAATCCGTTTGTCGCGGATCAATCACACCTGCGTCCGACGCTCGTGCTCGGTTTGCTGGACACATTGAAACTCAACCAAGCCCGTGGCACGGGTGCCTCTCGGCTGTGCGAAGCGGGCCGGGTTTTTGTGGAACACAACGGTCAGAATTTCGAATGCGCCTCGGTGGGCTTCGTCATCGCGGAAAACGACGCCAATGCGTGGTTGAAGCGCGAGTCGGCCGATTTTTACACGGCAAAGCACCTGATTCATACGCTGGCCAACGCCGCGGGGATTGATTTCGCGCGCCAGCCGCTCGGTGCGGTTTCCGGCGATTACTTCGGCTGGCAGGAAGGGCACTCGGCGCTGGCCGGCGGCATATCGCAGGGTTGGACCGCCCGTTTCGGTCTGCTGAACCTTGCGATGGTCAAATCGTTCGGCATCGAGGGGCGAGTGTATGCGGGATCATTCTCGATTTTTCCGGAGAAACTGGCCTCGGCCAAGACGCGCCGTCGTTTCACGGAATTCAGTCTCTATCCCGCGGCGTTGCGCGATCT
>JADLBI010000276.1 GCA_020847775.1 Opitutaceae bacterium | reverse complement strand
ACTATGTCATGGCAGCACTGGTAGGGACGGTTATCCTTAACCGTCCTTTGGGAGCGAACCGGGCGGTTGGGGACAACCGCCCCTACCTCAAATGACCCAATCAAAATCTATATTTTAAGGGCAATTGGTATTAGATGACACTTTGCGGCTACGGTTCTATTTACAATGCCCCGCCCGGGTGCAAAGAAAGTGATGTCATCCGCGCCGCGCGACGGAGCGCACGGCCCACCTTACGAACTGACCTCACTTCCGGTTGCACCCGCTCAGGCCACGGATTTCAGAAAAATTTAGACACCTGTCCTGCGATCGTTTTAACCCGATGTGCTGGATGAGGATTCACGACTGGGTCTTAATCTAGGTTCATCCCGTCACTGTGGCCAAGTAAAGCGCATGAAATTCGCCGTCATCAACGACCTGCACGCGCAATTCGCGCCGAAACCCAAACACGCCGGTTACCCCGGGGCGAACGGTCGCGCGGAGTGGATCCTGCGGCAGTTCGCGCGGGGCGGCGCGCACGACGAGGTGGATTTCGTCATCGGCGCGGGCGACATGATCCACGGCGAGGATGTACCCTCAATCCGCGCCGAGATGACGGCGCTGCGCCAAAAACTGAAGCAGGTTGCCGCGCCCTTTCATCCTTGCTGCGGCAATCACGAGATCAGCCAGCAGGAAGGAGACGTGACCTTTGAACGGCCTTACACCAAGGCCTTTGGCCCGGGTCAGTTCGACTACGTGATCCCCGCCGGACCGGTGGAGATCATCGTGCTGAACAACGCCGGCACGTTTCACGTCACCGCAAAGCGGCGCGAGGAGCGCGCCGAGCGCTTCGAGCAGATGCTGCGGGCGCGGCCGGGCGTGCCGAAGATCATGGTGTGCCACGTGCCGTTGGTGCCGGTGCGTGATGCCGCGGTGCTGCGCCGAAGTTTTGGTTTTATCAGCTACCGTTGTTTGGAAGGCGAATTACTCGACCTTTTAGACACTCACGGTGCCGACGTGCGGCTGGTGGTTTCCGGCCACCTGCACCTCACCGGCATGGTGCGCCGTCGTGGTGTGTGCCACCTCGTGACGGCGGGCACCGCGTCGTTTCCCCACGACTATGCCTTGATCAACGCGACCAAGGATCGGCTACGGGTTGAAGTGCGCGCTTTGCCAAAGACGTTGCGTGAGCCTGCTTCGAATATCCACGGTCCGCCGCGCTATCCCAAGGGTTACACTGACGGCGAGCACCTATCGCCGCTCAGTTACCTGCGTGGCCGACCCGGTGAGCGGAAATTTACGATCAAGCTGTGAACGGAGATCGCCGGCAGCGCGTGACCGCCAGGCACGCCAAGACTGCATGGTTTATACCAACGTCCCTAATCTTTTGGATTACGCCATGGAAGTAATGGCGGGGACGGTTATCCTTAACCGTCCTTTGGGAGCGAACCGGGCGGTTGGGGGCAACCGCCCCTACCTCAAATAACCCAATCAAAATCTATATTCTAAGGGCAATTGGTGTTACCGTGTCGTGATCCGTTTCGCGCTTGGGCATGGCCGCGCCATGCGTAGCTCGCCTCGGCGAGCGAAGCATGGTGCCCGGGGTGGGACTCGAACCCACACGTCCTTACGGACAGGGGATTTTAAGTCCCCAGTGTCTGCCATTCCACCACCCGGGCGAAGTGCGATGGAGACTGTTCACGACCACATTCGCTCCGTCAATCACCGCCGAAGCCGTTGTCCCCGCAGTTTCGCTGTCGTGTTTTTATACTATTGAGTTTCGCCTGATGGGCTGACGGATCGTGGGTAGGGGCCGTCGCCCCACAACCCGAGACACTACATCCCCAACGGCCCGGGAATGGCGGTCGGGGACAACCGCCCCTGCCGCAAACCTCCGCGTCTGTTTGATACGCGAGGCTCAACAAGTGCCGACATGGGTGGCGCGCAAATGAACCTTGCGCGGGTGGACGGGCGTGGCAGGTTGCGCGACAGTGAAAATTGGACTACTCGGCGGGAGCTTCGACCCGGTGCATTTCGGCCACCTGATGGCGGCGCAGGACGTTTATGAGCAATACGGGCTCGACAAGGTCATCTTTGTGCCGGCCGCGCAGGCCCCGTTGAAACCGCATGAAGTGCAGTCGGAAGTGGAAGACCGGCTGGCGATGTTGCGGGCGGCCATCGAATGGGACCAGCGGTTCGAGATTTCCGATTATGAGCTGCGGGCGGGTGGAGTGAACTACACCATCAACTCGGTCCGGCACTTCCTGAGGCTCTACCCCAACGACAAACTTTACTGGATCATCGGCGGCGACCAGTTGCCGAAGCTGCATCGGTGGCGGAAAATCGAGGAGCTGGCGAAACTGATCGAGTTTATCTTCCTCGAACGGCCGGGACACCCGGTCCGGGCGAACCCCGGCATCCCCGGATTGCAACTCCACCGCTGCGATGGGCATTTGCTGGCGATCAGCTCGACGGAGCTGCGTGAGCGCGTGCGCCGGGGCCTGTCGCTGGATTATTTTGTGCCGCACAAGGCGATTGTGTATATCAAGGAACACTGCCTTTATCGCGACAGTCACGCATGAAAACCGATCCCGCCGCCACCCTTGAACTAGTCCGAAAATGCGCCCGCGCGCTCGACGATAAGAAGATTGGCGATTTGCGCGTGCTCGATGTCAGCGCGCAATCCTCCATCACCGACTACTTGATCATCGGCACGGGCACGTCGGAGCCGCATCTGCGCGCCTTGCGCGTCGAGGCGGAGAAGGTGCTCGATGCCGCCGGTGCCCGCATCTTGGGCATGGATGCGCAACAGGAGAGCGGTTGGATGGTGATCGACGCGTTTGAGGTGATGATCCACCTCTTCCTCGAAGCGTCGCGCGCCCATTACCGTCTGGAAAAATTGTGGAAGGACGCCGTGGAGGTGGACGTGGCGGCGCTGATCGCAGAGCCGAAGCCCGCGAAAAAATCCGCCGCGAAGAAAAAGACCGCGGTTAAAACGAAAACTGTGGCGAAGAAGGCGGTCAAGAAAACCACCGCCAAGAAAGCTCCCGCGAAGAAGAACGCGCGCGGGTGAGCTTTGCTTGCCGGGCGGGATTGCTGCTCACGCCAAGATTGTGAACGGACGACACTTTTCCCTTGGGAAAAGTCGAGATCGTCCCACCGGGAGGGCCGGCTCTGTCCGGTCCGCGAAACGGCCTCAGAAAGCGTCTACAAAGTGATATTGTGGTAGGGCCTGACCTCCGGGCAGGCCGCGATTGCCTCTGATGTTGCCCACTCAGATGGCCCGCTCTTGTTATACCCCAATGGCCCTTAGAATATAGATTTTGCTTGGATTATTTGAGGTAGGGGCGGTTGTCCTCAACCGACCGGTTTGCGGCAGTGCCCCATGGACGGTTAAGGATAACCCTCCCCACCATTGCTGTCATGACATAGTCCAAAAGTCCCGGGACATTGGTATTAGACGCCCTCTTAGAACGCGTAGCCGATGGAGCTGGTGATGCGCTGGTCGGAGCGCGCCTCCTTGTTAAGGATCGCGTTGTCGTATTCGAATTCGTAGCGCAGGTTGAGCGAGATGCTCTCACTCACCTTGCCTTGCAGGGTGCTGTTGAAGCGCACCTTGAAGTTTTCCGCCTCAGGGGAGAGATCGCCGGCGGCGAGCTTGGCTCGGATCAGTCGCGCGCTTTCGCTCGGCGAGTAGAGCAGGTTGATCGCCTGAAAGACCGTGAAGTGGCCGTTGATCTTGTAGGTGTAGTCTTGGAAAACCTCGCCGAAGTAATTGATCCGCGAATCGGTGTTCTCCGCGTCCCGATATTGGAGCGTGAGCCCCGCGCCGATGTCCACTTTGTGGGCGTCGGCTTCGACTAGTTGATAGCCCAGGCTGCCGTTTTGCTCCAGGTTGAGGTCGATTTCCGTGACTTTGTCCTTCGCGTAACTGGAGAGGGTTTGGGAAAATACGCGGGGAGACATGTCGCGCCGCCAGCGGAAACTGGCGTCCGCGCGGTCGCTGGCCGTGACGCCGTTGGAATCGCCGTAGAGATAGCGGCCGGTCAGGCGGAGGCTATCCGGCCCCGTGTTCTTTTCAGATTCCACCCGGATCGAGGTGTTATTGATTTCGTTGCGGCCGGATTGGTTCAGGAAACCCAATTCGATTTTGCCTTTCCACTTCGGCGGAGGCGCGGCGGTGGGCGCGGAGGAGCCGGCGGCGAGGGTGGCGGCGGTGGCGTTTTTCTTCCCGCGTGGTAGGTCGATCGGGGGCAGCCCGCTCAGTGATTCGACCGGGGTGTCGGGAGCCTCGACCACGGCGGCATCGGTTTCATTGACCACCAGATCGCCCAGTAGGTCGGAGCGGAAATGGATTTTGCCCTCCACGCGCATGATGACCGAGCCGGTTACTCGATCTCCATTGCTTAAGTGCAGCTCGGTCGCGGCGGTTGTGCTCTGGGCGATTAACCCTATGCCCATCAGCACGATAAACCGATGGATTAATAGCAGGTTTTTAAGAGGAGGACTTGGATTTTTGAGTGTCGGACTGAACATTACGAATCTACAGTGGTGCTACAGAGCGTGGGTGTCGGAATGACGAGACGGCCTCGCGTTGAGTGCCGCGAGAAGGGACAAAAGGCGCAAACCAAGGTTTCCGCAAACGGCCTTTTGACAAAACTTTGACCTTGTCGAGCAGGGCTTAATGCAGTTTTTTATCACCACTGCTCACTTTTGAGCATCGCTAATAATCCTCATAACTAATCCTACCCATGAAGAACTCCAAAAAGGGCTTCACCCTCGTTGAAATCATGATCGTCGTTGTCATCATCGGTCTCTTGGCCGCGATGGCGATTCCGGCCTTCCAGAAAGTCCGTGCCTCCTCGCAGGACAAGGCCGTGTCGAACAACCTCCGCCAACTGAGCGCGGCGGCTGACCAATACTTCCTGGAAAACGGTGTCAGCGCCGTTGCTTCCAGCCTCTTGGTTGGCACCAACAGCAGCCAATACATCAAGCAAGTGCAGACCGTGGCCGGCGAAACCTACTCCGACCTCGCGCAAGGTTCGGCGGTCACGGCTACCGGTGTCGCGGCGGCCCGCACGATCACCTACAGCAACTAAGTCTGAATTCGCTTACATTTGACACAAAAGCCGTCCATGCAAATGGGCGGCTTTTTTTGGTCGAGATGTATCCGAGAAAGAGTGTGTTTGGATGTAGCCGGCCTCGTTGAGGCCGGTCCGGGGTCAACAACCCCGGCTACAGTTAAATCTAGAAAACGCAGTTGAAACCACGGATTACACGGATGGGCACGGATGACCAAGGCATAATGAATTTCCATGTCTTCACCTTGGAGGTGAATGCATCCTAGACATCATCTGCCCCATAATCCTCTGTATCCGTGCTATCTGTGCAATCCGTGATCAAATCCGACTCCGGAATTTAGGTTAAAATGCGTTAAGGCTTTTTTACCCATGGGGATAACGTTGCTTAAAGACCGGCGACTGTGGCTGTTGGGCTTGCTGGGCGTGCTGGCATTTGTGGTGGCACGGTGGAGCATTCCGACGGACAGGGCTTTTCATTTGGTGGTCAAAACCGGCTACTGGGTGATGTTGGCCACCGTGCTGCTGTTTGGGCGGGCGCTGTGGCGTTTGGCCAAGGTGGATATGGCGGGCTGGCGGCCGGATCGGGCTGAGTGGTGGGCGTTAGGGCTGGTTTTGGCCACCGCGGGGCTTTGGCAGGCGCACGAGAAGCATGGGTTCAAGATCCTCGCCGATGAGGTGCTCTTGCTCGGCACCTCGATGGATTTGCATTACAACCGCGAGCCGACGTATCCGATACGGGCGACGGATGTGCAGGGCCCTTATCAAGTGCTGCAGAGCGTCTTGGACAAGCGGCCGTTCTTTTTCCCTTTTGTGGTCGGGCTGGTGCACGATTTGACCGGCTATCGTTCGGCGAATCCGTTTTATGTGAACATGGTGTTGAGCGTCGTGTTTCTGACCTTGGTTTACGTGCTGGCGCGGCGCATCGGTGGATCACCTTGGGCGGGTGCGTTGGGCGTGCTGCTCTTTGCGGGTTTGCCCCTGATGGCACAGCAAGCGGCGGGCGGGGGTTTCGAGCTGCTCAATCTGGTCATGTTGACCGGCGTGATGCTCTTGGCGCTGCGCTATGCGGCCAAGCCCGATGCGCTGGCGGTGGAGACGCTTTGCCTGGCCGCGGTGTTGTTGGCCCAGACGCGCTATGAATCAGCCATCATGATTTTGCCGGTGGCGATCATCGTGTTGTGGGGCTGGCAACGGGCCGGACGCGTGGACTTGCCCGCCACGCTCTGGTTGTTGCCGGTGCTGTTGATGCCCTATGTGCTGCAGAATCGCCGGTTTGGGAGCGATGCCGGATTGTGGGAGCTGGCCGGGCAGGGGGGCGGGGCCACGGAACCGTTTGGTTTGCATTATTTGCCGGATAATCTCGGCCACGCGTTGGCGTTCTTTTTCGATACGACGGGTTTCCAACCCAACTCGCTCCTGTTTGCCGGTGCCGGGCTGCTGGCACTGCCCTTGTTCGGCATCTGGATCACGCGGGTGCTACGGGGAGAGGATCATGGTAACCGGCAAAACGTGGCCTTGGTGGCCATGGGGCTGGGGCTGCTCGCGATTAACGCCTTGTTCATGGTGTATTTTTGGGGGCAATTCGATCACCCAGTGATTCGGCGGCTTAGTCTGCCGCTGCATGTGTGCATGATGATCGCGATCGTATGCGTGCTGACGCATTGGGTGCGTTGGCGGGGCAAATGGCATTTCGCCTGCGCGCTCGCGGTGTTGGCCTTGCTCGTGCAAGGGCTGCCCGTGATGGCGAAGCGAGCCTACGAGAAGGACTATACGCCGGGGGTCGAGATGGCATGGCGGCAGGAATTCATCGATCACCACCCCGCGCGCGATTTTCTGTTCATCGATCAGGACTCGATTTTCTGGGTCACCCAGCGCATCCCCGCGACGCCGATCAAACAGGCGCAGTTGCGCAAGGAGGGTCTGGCCTACCATCTGCGCAATCACAGTTTTTCGGCGATGTATGTGTTCCAACGTTTCAAGGTGAACGACCAGACCGGCGAACTCGTTTTGGACGAAGCGGATGACGTCGGACCGGGATTCGCCTTGGAGCCCGTCTGGGAAAAGCGCATCGCCACGCTTTTGATCGGGCGAATCAGCCGCATCACGGAGATCACCGAAGAGGATGGGCGGGTGACGGCGGCGACCGAGTTTGTGCAATCCGAAAAATCCGAAACGCGGACCCCCGAGCAGATCGAAAAAGCCAAGGCCGAATACTTGGATTACTGGATCAAACAACTGCCGTAAAGCCGACGGAGTCGGAAATCCTAATAGGCCAAAATGCCAAATCACAAAAAACAGCGGTGGCTCCGGCGCGTGGCTCGTTGCAAATTGGAAGTGGGATTCTGACCATGCGCGCGATTCCCGTGAGGCTCATCCTGTTTGGGTTGGTGGCGGTGGTGGCGGTGGCGTTTGGCTTTCTCACGCATACCGTGGCGGAGGCGCGGATATGGGTGCAACGCTACGGCTACTACACCATCGCGTTTACTTTCGCGTGGGCGGTTTGGGCGGCGTTCAAGGCTGGGCCGGGCTGGTTGAAAATCACGCCGAAGTTGTCCCGCCGCGAAGCCATGACGCTGGTCGCGACGATCGCGGGGTTGACCCTCGTGGCGGTGCTCACGGTGCCCTATTCCTACAAGGTGCTCTACGATGAGTTCGTGCTGCAAGCCACCGCGTGGTGCATGCATGAGGCGCGCGAAGTCGGCGCGATCGTGCGTGGTTACGAAGTGCAAGGAGTGTTTGCCACGTTCCAAAACTACCTCGACAAGCGACCCTTCTTTTTCGCGTTCTTGGTTTCGTTGCTGCACGATCTGAGCGGCTATCGCGAGGCCAACATGTTCGGGTTTAACACTGCGCTGATGCCGGTGGTGTTGGGGCTGCTCTATTTGGTGGCGCGGCGGTTTGCCGGACATATGGCGGCGTTGGCCGCAGTCTGCGGTCTGGGCGCATTATCGCTGTTGGCGCAAAACGCGACCGGCTCGGGGATGGAGATGCTCAATCTCGCCATGCTGCTCAGTGTAATCCTGTTCGCCAGTTGGTATCTCGAAGCACCGGATGAACCGCGCCTGACCTTGCTGCTGTTGAGCACGGTGCTGCTCGCGCAATCGCGCTACGAGTCAGGCCTGTATGTTCTGCCCGCGGCCTTAGTCGTGCTCGAAGGCTGGCGCCGCGCCGGACGCTTGATTTTGCCCGCGGCGGCGATGCTGACGCCGGCATTGTTGATTCCCTATGCGCTGCATAACACCTACCTGAGTGGCACGCCGATGCTGTGGGAGTTGCGCGAGGGCGATGTGTCGCGCTTTGGCGTGACCTATTTGGCGGACAATCTCCGTCATGCCGGGGCGTTTCTGTTCAGCTTCACCGGTCGGCTGCCCAATTCGTGGTGGCTGACGATGGCCGGCATTCCGGCCTTGCTGGCCGCGGCTTGGCTGGCGATCAAATGCTGCAAGTCCTGGCGCACGGCAAACGCGACGCACTTTGTGTTGATCATTTTTGGCGCGGCCATCTGGGCGAACCTCGGGCTCTTGATGTTCTACTATTGGGGGAACCTAGACGACCCGATTGTGGCGCGGCTGAGCCTGCCGTTTTGCGCGTTGCTGGCATTGTGCATCGCGTGGGCCTGCGGCCAAGTGCGGCCCAACTGGCGCGCGGCGGCGCCGCGTTGGGCGATCGCTGGCGCATTGCTGGCTTATCTCACCTCTGGCTTGCGGTCCAACGCCTCTTATTGGGCGATGAATCTGCAAGCGACAGAGATCGCGTGGGAGGTGGACACGGTGCGGGCCATGTCCCCGGAGTCGCGATTGGTGATTACCAACAAATCCGCGCTGATCTGGCTGAACAACCAGATCGCTTCGATTCAAATCACACGAGCGCTCTTCCGTGGTGAAGGCCTGCGGTTTCATCTTGAGCACAGCACATTCAAGGAGGTGCTGGTGTTTCAAAAATATCGTCCGACCGGGGCGTATGGAGGCTATCAGTTAATTCCGGAGGATCGACTGCCGGAAAACTTTATACTTGAGCCCGTGCGTGAACGACGCTTCGGCACCTCGATCACGAGGATCAGCCGCTTGGTGGAAGTTAATGTAGAAGAACCCGATGCGAAGACCGAAGGGAAGGATCCGGCATGAACACGGTGTGGCAGCGCGCGCGCGGGGGCGTGTTGTTGGGCGCGATGCTGATTTTGATTTTTGTGGGTGCTCTGACTAAGTCGGACCTGTTTACGGCCATCGGGGTGCAGCCGCTCAAGCCGCTTTATTCGGACCTTATCGCGATTCTGGCCGCCGGTGAGGCGCAGCAGGCGGGCCTCGATCCGTATGCGCATAATCCATTGGACCCTTATAATCGGCCGCATGTTTATGGGCCGTGGTGGCTGGTGACGGGTGATCTCGGGTTGGTGCGTGGCGACGCTTGGTGGTTGGGTTCGCTACTCGCCCTTGTCACGGTGGTGACTGGAGCGTTGCTATTGTCGCCACGAAGTAAGGCATCGTGGTGCGCGGCGGCGGCGTTGTTGATTTCGCCACCGGTATTGCTGGCGCTGGAACGCGGCAACAACGACCTGTTCGTGATGCTGCTGTTGGTTGGAGCCGCGTGGTTGGTTACGCGGCGAAACTGGTTTGGCGGAATGGCGGGAGGCGGATTGCTGCTAATTGCGGCCGCTTTGAAACTCTATCCGTTGGCGGCTTTACCTGCACTCGCGGCGCGCGCGACATCGCGGGCGCGTGCCCTTGGCTGGGTCGTGGTAACTACCGTGGCCTGTGCGTTGGTGCTGCTGACGTCGTGGGCGACTTATCAGAAAGTCGCGGCGATGGCGCCAGAGCCGCTGACGATATTTGGATATGGGGCGAAGCTCAGTTATTATGTTTTTCTCACGATTCCAGAGGAGCGGATGTGGCTGACGCTGGGGACCGTGCCAGTGCTGGGCGTGATTGGCGGGATGGCTTGGAGGTATCGTAGCGCGCTATGGCACTTAGTGCCGACCACCGGATTCGAGGCGGCTGGTTATTTGGCGGGCGCGCTCGCTTGGTCACTTTGCTATGTAAGCACGATTAGTTTCCCGTATCGGCTGGTGCTATTGCTTTTGCCGGCGCGACTTTGGCTGAAGGACGGAACGAGTCGGGCAGCTCGCTTACAGTTAATAACTGCGATAGGTCTACTGTGGACGCCATGCGTGAAGGAACACCTGTTGGTGTTGAGTGCGGATGAAAGCCAATTCACCGGCGCGCCAATCGCGTGGTTGGCCTTGGGGGGGGAACATGCGGTTGCGCTAATGCTGACCGTCCTGTTGGTGGTTTCAACGATGGGCTGGGGATGGCGACGATGCGTTAGCACCGCTTGCGATCAAGGCATCGACTGATGCAGGGCGTTAGCTAGCTCAGTGTCATCCAGCCGGTAGATGAAAATGCTGTTGGCAACCATAGCGTCAGGTGGACGTTTTTCCAGATAGTGACACAAGCGGCCGAAACGCAATTGCGTGAAAGCGTGCATTTCATCGGGAGACAGACGATCGGGGCCTTGCACGACGATTTTCTCCGCTAGCCACTGATAAACTTTTTCCTGCGATGGCGTCCACGGTCCGCGCACGAGGGTGTAAACGCGATGCAGCATCGTCGCGCTGAGGCAGTAAAGGCCGGGCGTTAATCTCGGCAACAGGCGGCGGCGGCCGTGATCAAAGTAAAAGTCGCCGATACGGGTGGCGTTGAGATCGAAGCGTCTCGGCTCATCCGAACCGAAGTAAGAGAGAAATACCGCGTCGTTGCCACGATGGGCATCGAGCCAAGTTTTCAGGT
>JADLBI010000275.1 GCA_020847775.1 Opitutaceae bacterium | reverse complement strand
GCTCGGCCGCATCGAGCAACGCGACGGCATGTGGTGGTTGTTCAATGTGAAAACCCTCGGCGCGCGGCACGAGTGATTACACCACTTGACGCCTTTGCCATAATATCTCCCCATATCCCATGATGTGTTCACGCCAACCCACATTCGACGCGCTGCGCCGCCTGCTGGCGGCGGGCTCGGCCGCGTTGGTGTTTGCGTTGGGCCTCATGGCGGTCAGCCCGGCGCTGCACGAATGGGCGCATGCAGCCACGTGCGAACACGGTCACGATCACTCCGCGCCGACGAAGGACGACCAGCAGCCTTACGGCGATGATCACAGTTGCGCGGTCGCAACCTTTGCCCACGGCCTGACTGTGGCGGTCGGGGTGATCGCGCCGGACCGCACGCCGGCGACACCGCATTTAGAAGCATTCCCCGCGGCTGCCGGTCTGCTGCTCAGCCGCGCCACCAGTCTGCTGCCACCGGGGCGCGCACCGCCTCTAGTCTGAGTTGAACCAATTGCCCGGACGCCCTGCGCGGCGACCGGTTTCATACCGTCCCAGCGGCGGCAAATGCGCCTGTGTGCAGGCGCGGATTTTCAACCAGACTTATCATGCCTTCGTTTCGCGTATCCTTTTTCGCCTTTCTCACCGCCAATCTCGCTACCGGCCAAACTCATTATTCCGCCGACGACTCCATCGAGGAGCCGTTGCACCTCGAACGCTTCGTCGTTTCCACGTCGCCGTATGCGCGGGAACAACACGCGGTTGTTCAACCCGTCACCATTCTCGACGGCCATGCCCTTGCGCAAAAACAAGCGACTTCCCTCGGCGAACTCCTCGCCGGCGAAACCGGTGTCAGCTCCACCTGGTTCGGTCCCGGCGCGAGCCGCCCGATCGTGCGCGGTGTCGGCGGCGACCGGCTCAAGGTTTTGGAAAACAGCATCGGCACCCTCGACGCCTCGATCACAAGCCCCGATCACGCCGTGGCGCTCGATCCCTTGCTGATCGAGCGCGTCGAGGTCGTGCGCGGTCCGGCCGCACTGCTCTACGGCGGCAACGCCGTCGGCGGCGTGGTCAACGTCATCACCCATCGCATTCACGAAACCTTGCCCGAAACCGTCATTGAAGGCCGGCTCGAAGTGCGCACCCAATCCGTCAACGACGAGGCCAGCGCCGGGCTCGTGCTCGAGGGCGCGGTCGGCTCATTCGCGTGGCACTTGGATGGCTTTCGCCGCGAAACCGGCGACCTGAAAATCCCCGGCTACGCCGAGAGCGCCCGCCACCGCGTCGCGCATGAACACGAGCATGAAGAGGAAGGAGAGGAAGCCGAAGCCTACGGCTCGGTGCCCAATACCGCCATCATCTCCGACGGCGGTTCGATCGGGTTTTCCTGGATCGGTGACGCCGGTTACGTCGGTTTCGCTTGGAGCGGATTCAACACGTTTTATGGCGTCCCGGCCGGTGCCCACAATCACGCCGCCCACGAGCATGACGATCATCACGACCACGACGAAGACCATGCTGAAGAGGAGCATGCCCACGCAGAAAACGTGAGCATCGATCTCGTGCAACGTCGCTTCGATGTGCAAGGCGCGCTCACCCGCGAAACCGGTTTCCTGCGCGGCGCCAAGTTCAAGTTCGGCTCGGCCGACTACCGCCACCAGGAATTGGAAGGCGGCGAGATCGGCACGGTTTTCCGCAATCGCGGTTACGACGCGCGCATCGAATTGCTGCATCAACCGGTCGCCGAAATCACCGGTGCCATCGGTTGGCAAGGCGGGCTCAGCGACTTCGAAGCGATCGGCGACGAAGCTTTCGTGCCGCCATCGCGCACCACCAACCAGGCGTTGTTCTTGTTTGAAGAACTGCCCGTCGGACCCGTGACGTGGCAATTTGGCAGTCGCGTGGAGACCCAGAAAATTTCCCTGCGCGATGATTCCGGCATCTCCGCCCGCGACGATCTCTTCAGCCTATCCAGCGGCGTGTTGTGGAAATTCAGCGACACCTGGAGCCTCGGCATGTCCATCGCCCGCAGCGAGCGCGCGCCCAACGCGCAGGAGCGTTTCGCCGACGGTCCACACATCGGCACCAACGCCTACGAAATCGGCGATGCCGATCTCGGTATCGAAACCTCCACGGCGGTCGATTTCACGCTGCGCAAGCGCATCGGCCGCATCACCGGCGCGGTCACGTTGTTCAGCAACCAGTTCGATGGTTTCGTGTTTGAGCAACCCACCGGGCTCTTTGCCGTCGCGCATGGCGATCACCCCGAGGCGGAAGAGGGTCTGGCGGTTTATCGCTACGCGCAAACCGACGCGCGTTTTCAAGGCATCGAAACGGAGCTCGTCGTGCACCTGCACGAAAGCAGCGCCAACGCGCTCGACCTGCACCTCGCCGCCGACACCGTGCGCGGCAAGGACAACGCCACCGGCTCACCGCTCCCGCGCATCACGCCCAACCGCACCAAGGTCGGTCTCGATTGGACGCGCGGCCCGTTCAACCTCGGCAGCGAAGTGCAATTCGTCGCCGCGCAGAATCGCGTGGCCGCTTACGAATTGCCGACTGATAGCTACTCGCTCGTCAGCGCTTACGCCAGCTACCGGTTCACCACCGGCCGCGTCGGTTGGACGCTCTTCGCCCGCGGCACCAACCTCGGCAACGAAGAAGCCCGCGTGCACACGTCCTTCCTCAAAGACATCATCCCCCTGCCCGGCCGCAGCATAAACGTCGGCGTGCGGATGAGTTTCTGAGCGTTTTGGAGTAAACCGGATTGGCCTGGAGGGCCGACCTCTGCGCCGACTGCGGCCCGCGCGGAGGCGGGCCCTCCACCGATCCGACGCACCCTTGGAGGGCGGACCTCCGCGTCCGCCGCCGTTCTCAGCCGTTGCCAAACGGATCAAACACCCCAACACCCGAACGTTTGAAATCTGCCGTGTTGCGTGTAACGACGATCAGTTTGTGTTCTAATGCCGTGGCCGCGATCAAGCCGTCCGTTACGGGCAACGGTTGATCCGGAGAGAGACGGCCCCAGCGGTCGGCAATGGCCGGTGTCACCGGCAGAATTTTCTCAGCGTAGTGCGTTTCCAAACCGCGCAACCATCGCTCCAAACTCCGCGCAGCCACGGCATCCTTTGCCCGGCGTAATTCGATGCCTCGGCGGATTTCGCCCAAGGTCAGCACACTGATAAAGGCTTCGTCAGGCTGAATGCTTTCCATCCACGCGACGACTCCGGTATGAGGCCGCGGTTTGCGCAGCTCGGACAAAATGCAGGTGTCGATCAACCAAGCCATCAGAACGAATGGTCACGCGGTCGATCAGATGCCCGCGAAAACTCCGCCCCATCGCCACCAGGAATTTTGCGCAAATACGCCAGAAAATCCCGCGCGGAATCCGTCTCGCCCAGCAGCGCCTTGCGCAGCACGCGGCGATGCGCCTCTTCCATGGAAACGCCTTCAGCCGTGGCTTGGCGGCGAAGTTTTCGCACCACGGCGGGTTCAATGTTACGGACGAGCAATTGTGGCATTACAAAAATATGATAGCATTGCTATCACAGGTCAAGTAGGCGGATGCAGCGTGTTTCAAACTAAGCGATGCCCGCAAAGTATCGCAGGCTTCCAGCCTGCTCCGGTGAGGATTGGCAGGCTGGAAGCCTGCGCTACACCAAGCTGACGCGCCGAGGGCGGCGCGTCCCCATCGCTGCAATCGGCTCGCTACGCAAACGAATGGAGCCGCGATGCCCTCACCGCGGATTGAGCAAAACGTCACTCGCGCTCGCATCCGGCGCAGAAAGCGTTAGGGTTGGTGGCATCCCCGGGCCGATTCCTAATCGGCCACAACCCCAACCAGGAGAATCCCATGATCTCGACTCATTCGATCGCGGACTACCTTGTCACGTCATTCATCGCCGGGGCGCTAGGCATCATCGTGATGGAAACGGTGATGTGGCGCATCGGTCACGCGCAATGGGCCAAGGGCAGCATGATCGTCGCCCTCGGCAGTTTGATCACTCGCCAACGGACCAACGCGTTTCGCACCGGACTTTTCTTGCACATCGTCTCGGCCACGGCCTTTGCGCTGCTTTACACGCTGGCGATGGAAGGCCTCGGGCTCGCCCGCTGGCCTGACCGGACGCACTTTTCTGGGCCACCCGGATTGAGAGTCTGAGCGGGTTGATGTGTTGGGTTTAGGTTATGGGTTGGTGTTGTCGGTTGAGGCAAGCTCCGGACGGAGGGCAGGCCCGGCTTGGCG
>JADLBI010000274.1 GCA_020847775.1 Opitutaceae bacterium | reverse complement strand
GGTGGCATGACACAAGCCGGATTGAGACAGCGCGTGGGCGGTTTCATCGCTCAACAGCAGCCTCAACCATGGATACAGCCGGTGCACTTCGGTACGTCGAAAGACGAGATAAACGGGCCACTGCAATGGATAATCGCCGCGCTCGATCGCGGCGGAGGTGGGCAGAAACGCCACGCCACCCGGCTCGATCGATATCGCCAGCGGTTTGATGCCCATAGGCGTCTCGGGCGACCACCCCGCCAGAGCGATCCCTGCCTCGTCGGAGTTCAAACGCGCCACCAAGTCAGCCTCATCCCTTATGGGCCTGAGTGCGCTGCCGGACATTCGTCCCCGCAGCACCAAATGCCGGGACAGTTCCAACGTGGGCCAGGCCGAGCGTTCCAGCACACTGGGGGTTATGCTGCGCGGTGCTAAGTCGCCAGCCACCCCAAGGTCACCCCAACGCTGCCAATCCGAACCTGCTTCAGCACCAAACACACCGGCCAATTGCGCGAATGAAATCTGATTAATCGCCACGGTGGTCGACGCGAGCACCATCACGGCTTGCCAAGCCACCGGCACGACGCGGAAAGAGTCATCAGGCATGGGCTCACCAGGCGAAAAGCTAATCAGCCCAATATCCGCCCCACCCGCTTGCAAGGCGCGCCACGCGTCGTGGCTACCAGGAAAATCCCATTCGATGGCGCGGTCCTCCCGTTCGGCCATCGCTTGCAGCACCGGAGCCAAATCCCGCGCCAACAAATCGCTGCCTACCATGCGAACTGGTTGGCCGCAAACCCAGGCGCCAGTCAGACTGAATACGAAAATCAACAGCCTGCGCATCGCCTCAGGCCCTCCTGTCTGGTTCGTGCAGATCGAGGTGATCCTCGACGGCTTCAGCCGGACGGTTCGATGGTCGACTGGTGTGCCGGCTTTGATCGCTCTCGCTGTAGTAATTGTAGTTGTGAGTGTAGTAACCGTAGTCGTCACCACCATCCGACGGCACTTGGTTCAACACCACGCCGAGCAGCGGGGTCTTAATGGACTCGATGATCTGTTGCGCGCGCACAACCATGCTCTGTGGGTTGCGGCGGTGCTGGATGAGCAATACCGCGCCATCAACCACTTGGGCCAGCACGGCAGCGTCGCTTACACCGATAATTGGCGGCGAGTCGAAGATGATCTTGTCGTATTGCCCGCGCAGGGAGTCCACCAGCTCGCGCAGCCGCCGGCCGTAAAGCAGGTTGAGCGTAAAGCCCGCCGAGGCCCCGCTAGGCACAAAGTCGAGACCGGGAGAGATGCCGCGCTGCACGACTTCGTCCATCGTTTTTCGACCGAGCAGCACTTCACACAGACCGGGGTCTTTGGGCCGATGCGCCAGTTTATGCTGGGTGGGGCGGCGGAGATCGGAGTCGATTAAAATCACGCGTTCGCCGGCGGCGGCCATCGCATGGGTGAGATGGTGCAGCGTGGTGGATTTGCCTTCGCCAGGTCCGGCGGAAAACATGACCAGGCTCGCGGACTGCCCGGGCTTCAAGGCGAGGTTAAGATTGGTGTGCAAGACGCGATACGGCTCCTCCTCGGCCGGATCCGCCTCGGCGCCGCCTCTGGGATGGGCCACGAATGGGATCACGCCGAGCGCAGGCAAATTAAGCTTGGTCTCGACGTCGGTGACGTTGCGAAAACTCGTATCGAAATACTCCAGTAGCACCGCCACACCGACGCCAAGCATGAGCCCAAAGACGAGCGCGATGGCGATGTTGAGCGGCCAACTGGGGCGGCTGGCGCGAATGGGCGGCTCGGCCGTGTTGAGGATTTCGATTGTGCGTTTCGGCACCTGAAAATCGATCTCGCGCTGCCGCAGGGTGAGCTTGAGCGTGGTGAGGAGGCGCGTCTCATCGTCGAGTTTACGGGCAGACTCCTCGAATGGACGCATCCGGTCGCGGGCGGACAGGATCTGCTCCACTTTGGCGTCCTCGAGTTGGCGCTTAAGCTCGGCGACGCGGGCCTCGGCCTCTTTGTAGGAAATCTCCAGCGAACTTTCGTAGCCACGGAGCTGCGCGTCGAGTTGCTCACGGATTTTTGCGCGCGCGCCTAGGGCTGCGACCAGATCGGGGTGGTTTTCGCCCAGACGCTCCTTGAGCTTGGTGACATTCTGATCAGCGACGAGGTAGGCCTGAAGCAGATTCTGGATGTTGGGATCCTGGATCAGCTCGGCGTTGACGAGGTTGAACCGTTCATCCGGCGGGATGCTCTTGAAGCGCTCCCACCGCGTCTTGCGGCCGATGGCATCCACGCTGAGCGCGATGAGTGAGTTCTGCATCTGGCGCAGGGTCTCGATCTCCATGTCGGAGTAGCGCGAGTTGAGGTCCACGCCGGAGATATTCAATTCGTTGCGCAGCTTTTCGACGGCGTCGCGTTGGCCGCTAACGATTTTTTCCTGCGCGACGAGTTCCTCACGTAATTTGGCGAGGCCCTCGCGTTGCTCTGAGGTGGCGAAATTGATGCGGTTCTCCGAGTAAACGCGGGCGATCTCGTTGGCGATGGCGGCCGCGAGCGCGGCGTCCTGCGCATACACGTCAATCTCAATGATGGACGAGCTGCGCTGCGACTCGATGTTCAACATCTTGTTGAGCAGGTAACGGTAAGTCAGCGCATTGGACAGGGGCGCGGCCGAGCCGAGCATGTGGGCCACGCGGGCGTTGAGCCGCAGGTTGTCGATAACCGGATACAGGATGATCTCCGACTGCATCGTGCGCAGCTGGTCCTGCAGGTAATAGGGGTCGTAGTAGCTCGAGTTTTGCGATTGGAAGAGCTTCACCTCGCCCTCGGGCTTTTCGACGCGAACCTTCGTCGTGGCCATATACCACTTGGGCAAAAACGCCGTCACCGCCAGGGTGGCGAGCAAAACCAGCGAGACGATCAGCCCGATGAGCGCGCGGCGCAGGCGTAGCACCCGCATAAAATCCACAAGTGTCGCGCTGTCTTTGGAGACGAGGGTGCCGGCCATGTTGGGCTCAAAGCGAACGCGGCAGCCGCGGGGGCAGCAAGCCCATTGTGCCAGGTGCGACCGCTCAGAAAGAGACCGACGCGCTCACCCCGAAGC
>JADLBI010000273.1 GCA_020847775.1 Opitutaceae bacterium | reverse complement strand
TTTAACTTCAGCGGTCCACGCCTTCTCTCCAGTTTGAACGGCAACCTGCCAATCGTCGCTCGGTGAAGCAGCGGACGTGCGAACTCCGTCGGCATTGAAAGAGAACTGTTTTCGTTGAAGAATGATATCAATCGTATCTTTGTCGCCTGATGCCGCGGGCCGTGGATTGAGCGAGACGATGCCAAGGTACAGCGCACCGTCGTCGTATGTCACCACAGCGGACGTTTGCGATAGCGCAACTGTTCGGACTGCGGGCAGGGTGAAACTTCCGATCTCGGTTGACCTAGCCCAGACCGGATCATCCAAAACACCATCGACGGTGGGCGTGCTGGCGGCAGCTTGAATTCTTGCGGTCGCGTGATTCTCGCCCTTCGAATGATCGGCGGGAGCAGTCTCCATCGAGATGTCGTCGATCCAGTATTCACCTTCGACCACCTGGTGATCGACTTCGATGATCGAAATCAACGTGAGTTGCGCGATGGCAGCGGTGGCGGGAGCACGGATATTGTCGATGCGGACTTCGCGCCAGTCGTTGATCGCATAGACGTTGCCGCCGTGCGTGATCTGATGTCCCTTGGCGTTCGTGACCCACTTGCCCTGCGCGTCGAGCCACGCGATGTGAATCCCGAAACCGCCGGCGGTCAGTTGGGATTTGGCCCAGAAGCGGGCGTTGTAAAGCTCTCCGGGCTTGACGTTGAATCTCTGGTAAAGCCCATGGGTGGAGTCGGCCAGGCGAATGGATGCCGTGCCGGAATGGCGCACGCGCGTGTCGATCGCCAGCTCGCCGGGCGTGAGCGTTTCCGCCTTGTCCATCGACCACCCGTCCGGCAGCGAACCGGATTTCCAAGACGCTGCGCCAGATTCAAAGCCGCCATTGACGACGATATTCTCACCGCCGGCGGCATGAGCGAAACTGACAACGAGCAAGACGACAAGAGAAACGAGGAATCGGAATAACATCGCAGGCGTCTCCGCATGAGAGGGCAATTGGTCCGCGCGGCCGTTGTCATTGGCCAATGCGAATGATCCAGTCCGCAACGTCGCGGCGGATGGCGTCATAATCGGCATACGACAGCCCCATATGCATGACCACCGAGTATGGGCGATCACTGTTGAGTTGCATGGGCACGCCGACAACCTGCGGGACTTTTGACCTGGACCTGACGTTATCAAGGAACTTTCGTGCATCGGCCGATTGCGCGCGAATGGCGGCGTCCGGGGATTCATCCGCTTTGGCAATTGCCTCCTCCAGCGTCTGGATGTAGCGATAATCGTCCACGCCTTCGCGCCGGCCTTCCCATCCGATCGTCGGAATGTTGCGATCCGGCGACGGCAGCACATAGTTCACGTACCACGGGTCGGCGTACGCGCCGATCCTGCCCAGGTCAATTTCACCGTCATTCGTCAGCTTCAACTCACGGTTTTCCGTGTAACACCATTGCCAGTTGCCGAGCAGACCTTCGCTCCAAGTATGCAGGCCGGCGAAGAAACGGTCGTTGATCGGTTGGCTGCCGTTCCACGAACAGTTGTACGTCCACATTTCCTTCCCCGGCACGGCCTCGCCGCGAATGATCACGTCATAGCAATAGGATTTCTCGCCCGGGGCGGCGGTGGTAAGGCGAATGTCGCTGACCGGATTCGCCTTCTCCACCTCGGCGATTCGGCGCATTTCGGCGTCGAGTGCATCCCACTGATCCGGCTTTCCGCCCACCTCGTCGAACAAATACAGCAAAAACTCCGGCCAGCCTTCCCGTTTGCGGCGCTCGGCCAGCGCGGGAAGGGTGATTTCGTAATTCAGCGTGTTGCTCAGATCGCGAACGCCGTCCGATACGTTGTGCGACGGCATTAGAAGCAAGGGATGACCGCTCTGCGCCAAACCCGCTTCGGTCAGCATCTCCATTTGCCGGCTGAGGCTGAAGAAATCCTCTCCGCCGTGATCCAAGTCAGTCACCCATGTGCCATCAGACAACTTCCGCTCCAATTGTGCATAGACGCTGGCCGAATTCATGCCATGCGCCCTCAGGTCCCTGGCGGAGCGAAAATACATCGCTTCGTTCTTCAGCGCAGTGGGCTGCTCGGAATGACGGTAGTACATTCCGTAGGTGACGTTCGGCTGCGACAACCGAATTGGAAGAACTTCGACGCTTAGCGCGATGGTCTGATCGGCAACGCCTTGCGCGTGGACGACGACATTGCCGCGATATACGCCGGGCCGTTGAGCATCGCTCGCTTTGACGGTCATCCACCACGTTCGGGTTTCCTTTGGATGCAGCTTGACGGTTTCGTTGGGAAAGATGAAGAGCGGGCGTTTCTCATATCGTTGCCCCGGGCTGACGGGCGAGCTGTTCGTCAGCCAGCGCGTGATCGTGCGAATAATGCTGATTTCGATTTGATCTGCGGCGAGCGTTTGGCCATCATCGCTCTTTAGGTCGCCGGACATCGCGACGATGACATCCTCAAGCTCGCGCAGCCCCGTCAAAGATAGCGTTGCTGGCTCATATTCGCCCGGCGCGAGCCAGCAACTGACCTCTTTCGTGATCTCTTCACGCGACGGAATGTAACCTGGCACGACCGGCTGCATCCAATGCCGCCGTGATACCAGATATCCGCGTGCGTGTTCTTCGGCAGTGGGCGTGGCGGAAATATTGGCGACTCCGGAAACAATTTCACCGACGGTCACACGATCATCTTCGACCAACTCGATCGCGTCGTAGCCGATCGCCTGGCCGCCATAGCGCCGGCCGACGTACAGGCTGATCTCGGTCTGGTCCGCCGTTGTTCGGAACGGCAATTCGATATCGAACCACTCGTTTCCGCCGATCAGATAATCATCGCGACATACGAAGAACTTCAATTGATGCTCGAAGAGGTCCTTTCCAATCTTTTCGACGTACTCGTCAAAGTAATTGCCGGTGTCGAACGTCGCGCCTGCCGGCTGGAGCACGGCGAAGGTCATCTGACCATCGCCAAGCTCGCACCGCACTTTACATCGCGCGATATACCCGGTGTTCGGCTTGACGTCGATGCCCCTGACGAACGCCCGCGTGGCGGCGGCGGGATCGGATGCGCCGCAGCGAATGTACCTGGCTCCGCGCGCAGCGCCGTCAGAAGCAATCGACACGTCGAGCCCGAGTTCCCACGCCGCCCCTTCCGACTCGCCCGGCGTTTCAAATCGCCGAACCTCAATACCTGAGGTCGTGTCCGCGATGGCCATGCGATGGCTCCAGACACAATCCCATGCCGAGGCG
>JADLBI010000272.1 GCA_020847775.1 Opitutaceae bacterium | reverse complement strand
GGTGTTTGGCGGCACGATTCTGCTCTCGCCAGAACTGCGCGCGCTCGGCCGGCTCCTGCGCACGATTTCCGAGATGCCGGTGGAGACGCTGCGCATCACCGGCGCGCGCAACCGCCACGGCGAAATCAGTCTCGACGCCTTCCGCTTCGAATCGCCGCAGGCTCGGCTGCTCGGGCGTGGCCAGATCGCCGCCACCGAAGAACCGCTGATGCGGCGGCCGCTGTCGCTCTCGCTCGATCTCGCCGCTAAGGATGAAACCGCGGTGATTCTCGGCGGCATGAAACTGTTGCGCAAGGAGCCCGATGCCGACGGCTTTCGCGCATTGAAGGCCCCGCTTGTGCTGCGCGGCCTCGCCGGCGAACCCGACACACAACCGCTCTATGATCTGCTCGCGCAAGCCGTCGTCGGCTCGAAGGGCACGTGGGGCTTCCTTATGCGCAAAGTGCAGGCCGAGGTCGTGAAATCATCGCCGCCCGCTTCGCGCAAAACCGCCGCCACCACGCCATGAAGTCGTTGCGCTCATTTTTCTGCTTCATCGGCATCGCGAGCGCACTGATGGCGGCACCCCAAGTCATCGTGCTCGAAGGCGAACTAACCAACACGACTGCCGACGTCTCCGCACCGGCGCAACTGGTCCTCACCATCGAAGGCGCCATCGTCAAAGCCCAGCTTGTCACCGCCGCGCCACTGACCGGCACGGGCGAACTCGCCGGTGTGCTCGAAAACGGTTGGTGCCACCTGCAAGGCACGCTTGAACAGGGAGTGACGCTGCGCCTGCGCGGCGGATTGAACGAGCGCGATTTCCGCGGCACCTACCTCGCCGCCGTGCCTGGCGACCTCGTGCAATACGGCCGTTTTCATTTCACGCGCAAACAGCCGTGAGGCTGGCCCGTCGCACGACCGGCGGGTGTTTAGGGGGTTGCCCCAGCGGAGGAAGGCGACCGTCGCGTTGTCGCGCCCGTCCGCCCAATTTTGCCCGATGTGCATTGCCAACGGCGGAACCGCCCATAAGCCTGCGCCGCTTCGATCACGCTCTTTCCCCATGACCCCAACCCCCGAACAGATCGCCCAGTTTCGCCGCCGCGGATTTCTTGCCGTGCCGCATTTTTTCAACGCCGATGAAACCGCCGCCCTGCAGGCCGACATCGCCCGCCTCAAGCGCAACAGTTACCTGCGCAATGTCGCCACCGAGGGCGACGGGCAGACGCATTCCAACACCAAGCAGAACCTCCAACTCTGCCCGGCGAATTTCTACAGCACGCTCATCCGCGCCCTGCCGTTCGCGCCCAAGGTGCTTGACGCTGTCACCCGGCTCATCGGCCCGGAGATCACGCTGCACCTCGACCAGATTTTCCTAAAACCCGGCAAGACCGGCATGGGCACCGCGTGGCATCAGGATAACGCCTACTTCAAAATCCCCGCCCCGCTGCGCGGCACCGCCATGTGGATCGCGGTGCACGACGCCACCGTCGCCAACGGCACCATGCGCGTCATCCCTGAGGCGTGGGCCGACGCCCTGCCCCACGCGCGCGATGGCAACAGCGACCACCATATCCGCTGCCACCCGGACGAATCCAAGGCCGAGACTATCGAGCTTCAAGCGGGCGGCGTGCTCTTCTTCTGCTACGGCACCCCGCACGCCACGGGTGATAACACCACCGCCACCGAGCGCGCCGGGCTGGCCTTCCACTTCCTCTGCGAAGACCAGACCAGCGACGACTTTTACACCACCGGCCGCATCGGCAACCCGCGCCCGCGCTTGACCGGACCGCGCGCCACCGGGGGTTTTGAGGAATACGGCGCCACGATCGCGGGCACTTGGGACGCCGAAGTGGCGCAGGCCAACCGCGCCTACCTCAAACCTCCGCGTTAGGTTGTTTGACGACGGGTTTGATGCCTTGGAGCGTGCTTCGGCCTGATTGGTGTGGCCGCGAGCGTGAGCGATTGGTGTCCATCCACTCGCTCACGCTCGCGGCTACCGGAACCGGAATACATGGCGCGGGCAGGCGGAGCGGTTTTTAGGTTTGCCCCGAGAATATTTACTTCCGAACTCCAGCCCAGCACCCGCAAGGACGCTTGCGCGCGCGCCACCATCCCCTTCTGCTTGCCGCGCCCCATGACCGCCGCCGAATTCAAAAAGAAGTGGCTCCGATACCAGGGCAAGGAGACCTCCGCCTATCAGGAGCACTTCAACGACCTCTGCCGCCTCCTCGGCCAGCCGACGCCCGCCGAGGCCGACCCCTCCGGCAATGATTGGTTTTGCTTTCAAAAACGCGTCGTGAAGGACCTCGAGCTCCTCGCGATCGAGCCCGACGGCGGCGAGGCGTCCAAGGAGAAGCGCGGCTTCGCCGACGTGTGGCGGAAGGACTGCTTCGCCTGGGAATACAAGGGCAAGCACAAGAACCTCCACGAGGCCTACGGCCAGCTCCTGCGCTACCGCGAGTCGCTCCTCAACCCGCCGCTCCTCGTCGTCTGCGATTTCGAGAATTTCATCATCCGCACCAACTTCAACGGCACGGTGCAGGAGACCTACGACTTCCACCTCACGCGCATTGATGAACCGCAGAACTGGCGTGTGCTCCGCGCCGCGTTCGCCGATCCGGCCGCGCTCAAGCCCACCCGCACCACCGCCGAGGTCACCGCGGGCCTCGCCGGGCAAATCGCCGCGATCGCCAAATCGCTCCAGAAGCGCGAGGCCGTCGAGCTGACGGACGCGCGGACCCGGGCCGAGATGAATTTCGCCCAGCGCAAGAACCTCCGCATCGCCCGCTTCCTCAACCGCATCGTTTTCTGTTTCTTCGCCGAGGACACCGGCCTGCTCCCGCCCCGGCTCTTTTCCGATCTCCTCAAGACCGGGCTCAACGATCTGGGGCACCTCGCCACCGCCATGGAAAACCTCTTCGCCGTCATGGCCACCGGGGGCACCTTCGGGAAGGACAAGATCCGTCACTTCAACGGGCACCTCTTCGAGGAAGCCACCGTCTTCGAGTTGACCGAGGACGAATTAAAGCAGCTGGCCGAGGCCGGCGAAGCCAAATGGCAGTTTATTCAACCGGCCATCATGGGCACGCTGTTCGAGCGCGCGCTGGAGCCGGAGCAGCGTTCCCAGCTCGGCGCGCACTACACGAACGAAGCCGACATCAAAACGCTTATCGAGCCCGTGCTCATGGCCCCGCTCCGCCGCGAGTGGGCCGCGCTCAAGCGCACGCTCGCCCCCGCCTACGCCAAGGGCACGCCCGCGCAGCGCGACGCGCTCGCCGCGTTCCAGAAGCAACTCGCCGCCACAACTGTGCTCGATCCCTCCTGCGGCATCTGCAACTTCCTCTACGTGTCGCTCCAGCTCCTCATCGCTCTCGAGAAGGAGGTCCTCGCCTACGCCACGCAGCTCGTCTTCAAGCTCGCGCCCAAGGTCGGTGTGCAGCAGCTCCGCGCGATCGAGATCAACCCCTACGCCTACGAGCTCGCGCAGGTCTCCGTGCAGATCGGCTATCTCCAATGGCGGCGCGACAACGGCTTCGACAACGACCACACGCCCGTCCTGCAAAATCTCGACGGCTTCCGCAACGAGGACGCGCTGCTCGAACCCCACTTCGGTCTCAAGCCGCGCAACCTGAAGGAAGCCCGCGCCGACGAGCACACCGCCGACCCCAACCTCAAATTCTACACCGAACGCGTCTGGCCGAAGTGCGACGTCATCGTCGGCAACCCGCCGTTCCTCGGCAACAAACGCCTCCGCACCGAACTCGGTGACGACTACACTGCGGCGATTTTTGAAGTCTTCGGCGCCCGTCTGCCTGCCACTTCAGATTTCTGCTGCTACTGGTTTGAGAAGGCGCGTGAGCAAATCGCCAAGGGCAAGTGCCAGCGCGCCGGTCTGCTTGCGACCACGGGCTCCAAACAGGTTTCTTCGCGCCGGGCTTTCGAGCGCATCAAGGAATCTGGCAAGATCTTCTTCGCCATCTCGGATCGCGACTGGTTCGATGCCGGCACCGCCATCCGCATCTGCATGGTGGGATTCGCCGGACCCGATATTGCCGACAAACCCACGCTCGACGACGAGCCGGTCGCAGAGATTCACGCCGACCTCACCAGCGGTATCGACGTCACCGGCAAGGCCTATCTCAAAGACAACGAGCAACTCTGTTTCATGGGCACGACGAAAGTCGGCGACTTCGACATCTCCCATGAAACAGCGCTGGCGATGCTCCGCGGCGTCAATCCGCACGGAAAACCCAACAGCGATGTTTTGCGCCCATTCCGTAACGGCAGCGATCTCGTGCAAAACGACTCGAAGCGATGGATCGTGGATTTCGGCGTCGGCACGAGAGTAGAAGCCGCCGCTCTCTACGAGGCACCGTTCAAGCACGTGGTCGAACACGTGAAGGCCGAGCGCATGAAGAATAACGACAAGTGGCGTAAGAACCACTGGTGGTTACTCGGCAGAACATTGCCAGATTTTCGCGAAGCCACTTCCGCGCTGCATCGCTATCTCGGCACAGCCCGCGTGGCCAAGCATCGCTTGTTCGTCTGGCAGGATTCACCTGTCCTGCCCGACTCCAAGGTCATCGCCATCGCCTTCGCCGATGATTGCCGCTTTGGCGTGCTGCAATCGAGGATTCACGAATTGTGGACAAACGCGACCCAAGCACTCCACGGAGGTGAGCGTCCTACCTACAACCCCACGGAGTGTTTCGAGACTTTCCCCTTTCCCTTCGCTTTGCAGGAGCCGTTGCCGACGGGCGAGAGCACGCCGCAATCGGAGGCTGAAGCGGCGCACTTTTACTTCACGGTCAAGGAAGACCCCGCGCTTTACGGCGAGGCCGCGCACCGCGCCGCCATCGCCGCCGCGGCGCAGGAGTTGAGCGACCTCCGCGAACGCTGGCTCAACCCGCCGGAGTGGACCCGCACCGTCACCCTCGAATTTCCCGGCACCGCCGGCGGCCCGTGGAGTCGTTTCCTCGATGCCAAAACGGTTAATGCGCAGACCGGCGTCGGCACCGTCCGCTACCCGCGCCTCGAAGCGCGCGACGCCACCTGCGCCGCCGAGTTGAAGAAGCGCACGCTCACCGCCCTCTACAACGAACGCCCCGCCTGGCTCGACCACGCGCACCGGAAATTGGATGCCGCCGTCGCCGCCGCCTACGGCTGGCCCGCCGACCTGAACGACGAGCAAATCCTCGAACGCCTCCTCGCCTTGAACCTCTCTCGCGCCGCCGCGGAGGCGAAAACCGCCGCCGCGCCCAAAGCCCGCAAACCCCAGCGCGGCAAAGCCGACGACGAGCTGATCTGAGCCTTGGGCCCGGCCCGCCCGTGGGGTCACCGATTTTTCAGCACCAGCAATTTGAGCGGTTGGAGGCCGAGGCGGTGGCGCAAAACGCGGATAAGCGCGCCCAGCGGGGAAGACATCGCCACGTTATCGCTCTGCTCCAACGCGGCTACTTTGGCCACACCGCCGTAGCCGCGCTTGATGGCTGCACCCGAAAGGGTGGGCTGGGTGATACGCCGCGCTTACCAGCGCGCGGCGGTGCCCGGCGGACGCTGGTAATCCTGCGGGTGGATGATTTTGCGCGCGAAGGGATTTGCCCGCGCCAGCAACTCCGGCGAGGCGTGGTAACCCCAGCGGGTGCGATTCCACGACGAGCCGTAGCGGAAAACCGAGATGAGGCGCTCGCCGGGGTTCGCGCGTTTGGCCGAGCCGTGGCAGGTCGAGTCCACAAAGATGATCGCATCGCCCGCCTCCATGTGCACCTCGATCGCGCCGGGCACGCCGTCCACCGAGGCGCCACCGCCGTCGGCCCACTCGTTGCGCTGCTCCTGGTTTCGTTTCACGAAATAGGGGTGAATGACGGTGGACTTGTGCGAACCGGGGATGACCATCGTCGCGCCGTCGCCGGGGCCGATGTCGCTGAAGGCCACGAGCACGTTGATCTGGTTGCAGTGAAAACGACCGTCGTGGTAGCCGTAGGCCATGCGCTTGCAGTAGTCATGGCCGCCGGCGTGCAGCGGGATGGCCTCGCCGGGACCGCGGATGGTGTAGAAGTTCTCGTCAATGAAGAGCGGGCCGTGGTGGTAGTCGAAATTGTCGTGCCCGCCGACGAAGCGCGCCACGTAGTTGATCCAGTTCGGGTGATCGATCATCCGCTCGAAGGTGCCGCCGAGTTCATATACCTGTTGGTAGCTGATGCCGCGGTGCTCGGGATGATCCTCGCGCTGCACCCAGCCGTGCCAACCCGCGCGGGGCAGCGCCCGCGGGATTTGCGCGATGCGGGCGTTGGCGTCGGCGACCTCCGCCTTGGAGAGGGCGCCCTTGATGATGATGAAGCCGTTGAGGTCGAAAAGATACTCGTCGAGTTCGGTCGGCACCTTGGCGGAGGGGACGTTGACGACGGGCGGTGGGGGCAGGTGGTTAACGAAGCGTTGTTCCATGGCGGGCTAGTTTAGCAGAACTATCCAAAACTTTCTTTCCGTTTATTCCGCAAGTTATCTTTAATGGTAACCATGCCCCGCACCAGCGCGCCCATTGAAACGCACCACGAAAACGAGTTGGGCTTTCGCGTCTGGCAACAACACGGCACCGGCATGATGTCGCACCCGCACACCCATCCCGACATCGAGGTGAACTACCTTTACGACGGGGGCTTCTCTTACCTGCACGGTGGCGCGGTGGTGCCGGTTGAAACCGATTGCTTCACGGTGTTGTGGGGCGGTATCCCGCACCAGACCGTGGCCCCGGGTATTGTCGGCCAGGGAATCTGGATCACCCTGCCCCTCGCGTGGTTTCTGCAATGGCAGTTGCCCAACGCCTTGGGTGAGCGACTGCTGGCCGGTGAAATCGTGGCCGGCGCGCCCGATCCGGCGGAACGCGTGGCGTTGGAACGCTGGCGGGGGGACGTTACCAGTGCCAACCCCGCCCAACGCCGCGCCATGCTGCTCGAAATGGAAGCGCGTTTCCACCGGTTGGCGCTGGCCTCACCGCGCGCTCCCCGGTCGCGCCAACCGCGGCCCGGCGACTGCGTGGCGCAATTGGCCGGCGTCACGCGCTTCATCGCGCAGCATTACCGCGAGCCGATCACGGTGCAGGCTATCGCCGACGACGCCGGGCTGCACCCGAAATACCTGATGCGCGTTTTCAAGAAGCAATGCGGCACCAGTGTTTGGGCCTACCTCACGCGCCTGCGCGTGTCGCATGCGCAACGCCTGCTCGTCACGACCGACCTGAAAGTGCTCGATGTCGCCATGGAGAGCGGGTTTTTGTCGTTGGCGCCATTTTACGCGGCCTTTGCCGGGCACTCGCGCGGCCTGCGTCCGCTCGATTACCGTCGGCAGCACCAGCCCGCCGCCAAACCCTGATTTTATCTCCCCATGAAAAACAACGACCTTCAACTCGGCGTCATCGGCTCCGGCGGCCGCGGCGGCTGGCTCGCCCGCATCGCCCATCAACCCGGCCGTGGCGCGCGCGTCGTCGCCTGCTGCGATGTCAGCGCCGACACGCTCGCCCGCAACCGCCAGGATTTTGGTTCGGGTATCTTCGCCACCAGCGATTATCGCGAGCTACTGAAACAAAATCTCGACGCTGTGATCGTCGGCACGCCGGACTTTTTGCATGAAGAGCAAGCCGTCGCCGTGCTCGAACAAGGCCTCGCGCTCTATCTGGAAAAACCGATGGCCCTGAGCGCGGCGGGCTGCGACCGCATCCTCGCAACGGCGAAAAAGCACCGGGCGCGACTCTACGTCGGCCACAACATGCGGCACATGGCCTTCGTGCGAAAGATGAAGGCGCTGATCGACGACGGCGCGATTGGCGAAGTGAAGGCCTGCTGGTGCCGCCACTTCGTCGGCCACGGCGGCGACTTCTATTTCCGCGACTGGCACGCCGAGCGCCGCTACGTGAACGGCCTGTTGTTGCAGAAAGCCGCGCACGACATCGACATCATCCACTGGCTCTGCGGCGGCTACAGCCGCACGGTCAACGCGCTCGGCGGTCTCACGCTCTATGACCAGTTGCCCGGCCGCCAACCCGCCTCGGCCAAGCTGCGCAAAGTCAACACCTACGAGATGGATCTCACCCAGTTCCCGCCGACCAAGCTGCGCGGGCTCAACCACCGCATCGAAGTCGAGGACTTGAGCACAATGCAGATGAAACTCAGCAACGGTGTGTTCGCGACCTACGCGCAGTGCCATTACACACCGGATTATTGGCGCAACTACACCGTCATCGGCACCGCGGGCCGCCTCGAAAACTTCGGCAATGGCGAGCCCGGCACGCACCTGAAACTCTGGAACAAGCGCGCCAGTTGGAACCCAAACGGCGACAAGCTCTACAAATTTAAGGTCGAAAAAGGCTCCCACGGCGGGGCCGATCCGAAGATCATCGCCGAATTCCTCCGCTACGTGCGCCACGGCGGCAAGACCGACACCTCGCCGCTCGCCGCCCGCGAAAGCATCGCCGCCGGCTGCGCCGCCACCGACTCGCTGCGGCATGGCGGCGTGTTGCAAAACGTGCCGGCACCGCGCGCCGATCTCGTCAAATGGTTCGAGCGCGGTGGTGCTTGAATCAACCCGCAAGGTTGCCACGCGCGGGATCGACCATCAGCTTGGGCCCATGAACGAGGCGGAAGATCCGATCGCGGCCACCCCGCGCAAGCCCAGCATGCCCGTGAACGACGGGTTGCGCGACTACCTCGCACGCTACAAGCGCGAACGGGTGCTGCCCGTGACCTATGAGCGACTGCGCGATTTTCAGGAAGTGATCCCGCTGGTGGATGCCAACGGCCAGCCCACGCTGTGGGACACCGTCATTTACCGTTACGATGAGATGGGGGATCTCTACGAAGGCCTGAAGCGCATCTACGCGCTGCTCAAGGTGGACGGCGACTTCAGCGTGATGCAGCACCTCTATGTGGATCGCGTGGATTATTGCAGCTTCGGCAACTCCACGCCTTTCCGGGTGCGCGTCGTCAACGCCTATAACGACAACCAGGACTACTTTTACGTGAAAAAGGCCGATGCCTCGCGCGTTTACGGTCTGGAGTTGGAGCACCTGCTCTCACCCAACCGCCTGAACTACCTGACGCACGGCACAACGCTCGTGGAAGAGCACATCGCCGGCATCCCGGGCGACGTGTTCATCCAAAAATGGATGCAGTATCCCGAACTGCGGCCCGTGCGCGTGGCGAAGGAGCTGGTGAAGTTCAACGAACGCTGCTTCGTGCGGCTGCTCGGCGACATGCGCTCCTACAACTTCGTCTTCGTCATCACGCCGGACTTCGAGGCCGCGCAAGTGCGCATCCGCGCGATGGATTTCGACCAGCAGTCCTACAACGGGCGCAAAAATTTCTACCTGCCGCAATTCTTCAAAGACAACACACCGCTCGTGCACTACTGCAACAAACACCTGCACGCGCAGACGGCCCTGCAATACCAGCGCGAGGAGCAAACCCTCATGGTGCAGCGCGCCGACCTCGCGCGCGCGCGGCTCGACTCGCTGCTTCACGAGATGGCGGGCGACCCCATCGCGCCGCTGGAGAAGGTGCACACGTTGCGCGTGGCGCTCGCGGAGCATTTTCAGCGCGACGAATACCTGGAGTGCGAGTCGATGGGCGCGCTCGTGCGGCAAAACCTCGCGACGCTGCGCGAGGTGATCGCGTCGCATCATCCCGCGGAGCCCAACGAGTGAGCCACGCGCGTGTCGCGCGAAAAATGGCGCGCGAAATTTCGCGGTCGCGAAAATTGCGCGAAACACGTTGGAAAAATTCTCGCGCAATTTGTGTTGCGCGCAGCGCGCAGAATGTTGAGTTACCAAAATGTAACTCGCGCACGACGCCCCATAGGTCGTGGTGAGTCACACTAAACCAAAGCCCTAAACAGGAGCACCGTATGGCAAAAAAAGCTGCTAAGAAAAAGCCGGCCAAAAAGGCCGCGGCTAAGAAGAAGTAATATTCTTCCGCCGTTAATGCATGAGCCGCTCCTCTCGAGGAGCGGCTCTTTATTTTGGCGGATTCAAGCTATGGCCGGGGTTGCGACGAATGCGTCGGCCTCGGCGGTCGATCCAGATCACCAAAACACCCCACTGCCGTGATCACGCGAGTCGGCCTTCGTCGAACTCGATCAGGTCCGCCACGCTGGTGATTTCGCCCACACGATCCGCGCAGCCCATATTGGTCAGTGCTTCCCGCAAAAACTCGCGACCGCTTTCGGTCATGCCTTTTTGCACATAGCTGCGGTTCCATTGGGCGACGCGCAAGTCGGCCGGGAAAAGCGCCAGTAGGCGCGCGTCCATCTCCGTGTCGGTGGCGGATTCGAACACGATTCGCTCCATGTCGTCCGGGGAGACGCCGAGGTGCAGGGAGAGGAACTTGTCCATGCCGCGCTTGTAGTTCTTCGCGTAGCTGGCGGGCAGCGCGCCGTGCGCCTTGACGTATTTCGCCTTGGCGATGAAGCGCGGCAGATGCAGCAAGCCGGTGGCGGCATGCGGTTGGTAGGCCGAAGGCAAGCAGGTGAGCACCTCGCCGGTGGAGCCGGGAATGGGTTGCGAGGGCATGGGCGAGTTTAACGAAGGCTCAGGCCGCGGCGGACGTCTGAACCGCATCGAGGATGAATCGGCTTTTCGGCGCGTCGGGCGTGGGCGCATGCGGCGTGACCCGCCAGAACTTCGCGATGGCCGCGGGCCAGTCGTCGAGGAGCCTTTGCGCGTGCGGGCTGCCGGTGGCGGCGGCATGCGCGGCGACGAGTTGGCGCAGGCTCGCGATCTCGTCCACGTGGTCGAGGCGCTCGAGGTTGATCATCTGCGGGTTGTGGCGGTCGGGCAGCGTGTTGCGCTCGTCGTAAACAAACGCGAGGCCGCCGCTCATGCCGGCGCCAAAGTTGTTTCCGGTGCGGCCGAGCACGACGACGATACCGCCGGTCATGTATTCGCAGCCGTGATCGCCCACGCCCTCGACCACGGCGGTCGAGCCGGAGTTGCGCACGGCGAAACGCTCGCCCGCCCAGCCCGCGGCGAACAGGGTGCCGCCAGTCGCGCCGTAAAGGCAGGTGTTGCCGAGGATGCAGTTGGTGTGCCACTCGAATTTTTCGCCGGGGCGCGGGCGCACGATGATTTCGCCGCCGTTCATGCCCTAGCCGACATAGTCGTTGGCCTCGCCGTTGAGGGTGAGCTTGATGCCGTTGACGAGGAACGCGCCGAAGCTCTGGCCGGCGCTGCCGTTGAGGGTGAGATCGATCGTGCCGGGCGGCAGGCCCAGATTGCCGCGTTGGTAGGCGATTTGGCCGGAGAGGTGCGTGCCGATGTCGCGGTTGACGTTGGTGATCTTGTAGCGGGCGACGAGGCGCGAGCTCTTGCCGAGGATGACGTCGCGCGCCTCTTGCAAGATGGCTTCGTCGAGCGAGCCTTCGCTGCCGAAGCGCTCGTTGCGCGGGCGCGTGTGGTGGCGGTCGAGTTCGTTGGTCGGGTCGGGATCGTGCAACAGGGCGGCCAGATCGATCGTTTGCGACTTCGGGTTTTCGGAGTCCTCAATCTGCTGGAGCAATTCCGTGCGGCCGATCACCTCGTTGAGTGTGCGCGCGCCGAGTTTCGCGAGGTAGTGGCGCACGTCGTCAGCCACGGCGTTGAAGAAGTTAATAACGTTCTCGGGCTTGCCGCGGAATTTGGCGCGCAGGTCCTCGCGCTGCGTGGCGACGCCGACCGGGCAGTTGTTGGTGTGGCAGATGCGGAACATCGCGCAGCCGGCTGCGATGAGCGCGGCGGTGCCGAAATTGAACTCCTCGGCACCGAGCAGCGCGGCGACGACGATATCGCGCCCGGTCTTCATGCCGCCGTCGGTGCGGAGCACGATGCGGTTGCGCAGTCCGTTCATCATGAGCACTTGGTGCGCCTCGGCGACGCCGATTTCCCAAGCGGAGCCGGCGTTTTTGATCGAGGCGAGGGGCGAGGCGCCGGTGCCGCCTTCGTGGCCGGAAACGAGCACCACGTCGGCATAGGCTTTGGCGACGCCGGCGGCGATGGTGCCGACGCCGGAGCACGACACGAGTTTCACGCAGACCTTGGCGCGCGGGTTGACCTCCTTGAGGTCGAAGATGAGCTGCGCGAGGTCTTCGATCGAATAGATGTCGTGGTGCGGTGGGGGCGAGATGAGGGTGACGCCGGGCACGCTGCAGCGCAGGCGCGCGATGAGTGGCGACACCTTGTGGCCGGGTAGCTGGCCGCCTTCGCCGGGCTTCGCGCCTTGGGCCATCTTGAGTTCGATCTCGCGGGCGTTGGCGAGGTATTCGGCGTGCACCCCGAACCGGCCGGAGGCGACCTGCTTGATCGCGCTGTTGGCGGAATCACCGTTGGGGCGCACGGAGAAGCGCGCGGGATCTTCGCCGCCCTCGCCGGAGTTGGATTTGCCGCCGATGCGGTTCATCGCGATGGCGAGGGCCTCGTGGGCCTCGGGCGAGAGCGCGCCGAGCGACATGCCGGCGGTGGTGAAACGCTTGCGGATGTCCTCCACGGGTTCGACCTCGTCCACACTGATGGGCGTGCGTTTGTCGAAACGGATTTTGAGCAGGTCCTTGAGCGCGAGAGGTTGATGTTCGTCGGAGACGGATTTCCAGCCGCCGTAGTTGTCGGCGGAGGACTCGCGGGTGAAGCGGTTCATCGCCGAGACCACCTTGGGGTTCCAGCCGTGGAACTCGCCTTCGCCGCGCTTGTTGACGCGCAGGTAGCCCTCGTTGTGCAAGGCGGGCGGGGCGGGTTCCGCGCCAGCCTCGGTCGGCGGCGCAAAGGCGTTGGCGTGCCGCCGAAGCGATTCCACCGCGATGTCGGCGTAGCCGATGCCGCCGATGGGAGAGGCGGCGCGCGAGAAACAATCTTCCATGACTTTGCGGCCGATGCCGAGTGCCTCGAAGAGCTGAGCGCCGCTATAGCTGAGCAGCGTGCTGATGCCCATCTTGGCCATGATTTTCATCAGGCCGGAGCCCATCGCTTTCTTGTAATTTTCGCGGGCCTGCCCGGGCGTGACCGGCTTGGCCAAGCCGCCGGCGGCGGCGATTTGGCTCACGATCTCGAACGCGAGGTAGGGATTAACCGCGGTGGCGCCAAAGCCGAGCAGCGTGGCGATGTGGTGCACGTCGCGCGCCTCGCCGGTCTCCGCGAGGATGTCGCAGCGCAAGCCGTGGCCCGCGCGGGAGAGGCGGCGGCTGACGGCGCCGACGGCGAGCAGCATCGGGATGGCGGCGCGCTCGGCGGAGATGCCGCGGTCGGAAATAATGATGACCTTGGCGTGTTGGTCCTCGACGGCGGCGCAGGCTTGGCCGGCGAGTTCGGTGACGGCGTATTCGAGCGCGCCCGGGCCCTTGGCGGCGTCAAACGTCGCGTCGAGCCGCACCACGCGGTCCTTGAGAAAGGGCACCTCGTTCAGCGCGGCGACTTCGTGATCAAAGAGCACCGGCGAATCGAGTTCCACGTAGCCGCTGGTCTTCGGGAGCTCCTCAAAGAGGCCGAGGCGGCCGCCGAGATACATGGTGAGCGACATGACCGACTTTTCTCGGATGGAGTCGATCGGCGGATTGGTGACCTGCGCGAAGAGCTGCTTGAAATAGGTGTAGAGCAGGCGCGGTCGGCGGGAGAGCACGGCGAGCGGTGTGTCGTCGCCCATCGAACCCGTCGGCTCGATACCCTCGACCAACGGGGTGAGGATCATCTCGCGCTCGTCGAGATCGTAGCCGAACGCGAGTTGTGGGGCGACCGGGACCTCAGTGGCGGCGGTCTCGTCTGGGACGGTGGCGAATTTTTCCAGCTGGACGAGGTGGGTGTCGCACCAGACCCCGAAGCGGGGGTCTTGGGCGAGGTGCTGTTTAATTTCCTCGTCGCCGAGGAATTTTTGCGCCGTCAGATCGATCGCGATCATGCGTCCAGGGCCGAGGCGGCCGTTGGTCACGACCTTGCCGGGCCAGTCGTGCACGAGGCCCGCCTCGCTGGCGACCATCACGTAGCCGTCGTCAAAAATTTTGTAGCGCGCCGGGCGCAGGCCGTTGCGGTCGAGCGCGGCGCCGATGATCTTGCCGTCGGTGAAGGCGATGGCCGCGGGGCCGTCCCACGGCTCGAGCATGCAGGCGTGGTAGCGGTAAAACGCGCGTTGCTCGGGGGTGAGCCGCGCGTCGTGCTCCCAAGCCGGCGGCATCATGATGGTGCAGGCCTGGGTCGGATCGCGGCCGCTGAGGGTGAGGAGCTGCAGGGTGTTGTCGAACGACGCGGAGTCGCTCAGGTCGGGCTGCACAAGTGGCTGCAGGTCCTTAAACCGGCCGCCCCACACGCCGCTCGCCGGGCTGCGCTCGCGTGCGGCCATGAGGCTGCGGTTGCCGCGGATGGTGTTGATCTCGCCATTGTGCGCCATCATGCGGAACGGGTGCGCGAGATGCCAGGTCGGGAACGTGTTGGTCGAGTAGCGCTGGTGGAAAATAGCGAACGCCGAGGTGAACTTGGGCGACTTCAGGTCGAGGAAGTATTTGCGGACCTGCGGGGCGTTGAAGAGGCCCTTGTAAACGATGGTGCGCGAGGAGAAGGAGCAGATGTAGAAGCCCTCCATGCCGAGCTCGCCGACGCGACGCTCGGCGGTTTTTTGCACGAGAAAGAGCTTGCGCTCGAATTCGTCGTCGGGGGTCTCGTCTTCCTTGCGCGAGACGAGGGCTTGGACGATGAGCGGCTGGGTTTCGAGGGCCTTGCGGCCGAGGCAAGAAGCGTCCACCGGCACTTCGCGCCAGCCGAGGAAGACAAGACCTTCCGCCTTCACCGCTTGCTCGACGATCTTCTTGCCGGCCACCTGGGCGGACTCGTCTTGCCGGGGCAAAAAGATCATGCCGACACCGAGGTCGTGATCGTGCAGCAGGTGCTTCTTCTTCTTTTCGAGATGCTCGCGCAGGATTTCCACCGGGATTTGCGTGAGCAAACCGGCGCCATCGCCGGTGACGGCATCGGCATCAATCGCGCCGCGGTGGGCGAGCGAACGGAGGGCGGTCAGGGCGCGTTCGACCAGGTCGTGGCTGCGTTCGCCGGTGATCTTGGCAATAAAGCCGACCCCGCAGGCGTCGTGTTCCTGGTCAGGATGGTAAAGGGGCGATGGGATGGGCTTGGTCATGGGTCGGAGAGTCGGTTGAGCAGGAATTAGTCCAGATGGTTCGGCGGGATGCATTAGGCGCAAAAAAAGCCGGCTTCGGATTACGAGAGCCGGCCGGGAGTATCACGGAGGAGCTCTCGTCAGAAGAATCGGATGGTTTTAGTGGCCATTTTGGCGTGCTCTTCGCGTGAGCAACCCGAGTCTGTGGCGGCGTCGGCCGTAGCGTCGGTCGGTTTGACCAAGTCGTTGCTCAGCATGTAATTTTCGACCTCTTCACCCGAGACGTCGGCCAGCATCACCCCGTCGATCTCCACGCAGGGCGAGAGGGGCTGGCCGGACTTCTGCACCATTTCGGCGTAGTTGGCGCGATTGTTGATGATATCGATGTCCTCAAACTTTAGCCCGTGCTTGCGCATGACGGCGCGGACGCCGTTGGACCAACCGCAAGACGGTTTGAGGTAGGCTTTGATGATCATATGCAAAACTAATTCTTGGTGGAGCCTGACAAATTAATGGGCGCGATTTTGTGCCCGCAAGTGCAAGTTTGGAAAATTTTGACATAATCTCCGCCGGATGAGCTATGGTATCGCCACGCTCCCCGCCCTCTTCTCCACATGAACACCGCGACTCCAATTCAATTCGACCCAGGCTCCGACATGCACGCGCCGGAGCTCTATCAACCCGTCGGGGCTGGCTTCGGCGTGGAGCACCTAGACGATATTGGTCCGGCAGAAATCGCGCACTTCAACGAACAAGGCTACCTGATCGTGCGCCAAGCCTTTAGCGCCGCCGAGGTGAACGACGCCCTGCAGGGGCTCCTTCATCTCATCATGGGCGGCAACCCGGAGTTCACCTGCATTTCGTTTGAAGCGAAGGCGCAGGAGATTTTACCCCAACTCGGGCCGGAAGCGCGCCAGGACGCCGTGCGCAAACTGATGTTCTTTGTGGAATTTGATCCGCGCCTGAAGGCGATCTCTCATCACCCAAAGCTCCTCCGCGCCGTGAGCGCGCTGCTCGGCGACCGCGCTCCGCAGTTGTTTCAAGACATGGCGCTGATCAAGCCGCCGCGCCTCGGCCGCGAAAAACCATGGCACCAAGACAACGCCTATTTCAACTACCCGCACGGCACGCCGGTCGTCGGCGTGTGGATCGCCCTCGACGAGGCCACGATTGAGAACGGCTGCATGCAATTTCTCCCCGGCCAGCACAAGACCGGTCCGCGCATCCATTTCCAACGTCGCGACTGGCAGATTTGCGACACCGAGATCATGGGTCAGCGCTCTGTCGCCGCGCCGCTCCAGCCCGGCGGCCTGCTGTTTTTCAGCGGTCTGCTGCCGCATGGCACCCCCCATAATTCGTCCGGCAGCCGCCGCCGCGCGCTGCAGTATCACTACGCCCCGGCCGACGTCGCCCAACGCCCCGACAGCGAGGAACGCCTGCGCCTCTTTGGCAGCGAGGGCAAAAACGTGAGCTGCTAAAGCCGCGTCGGCTCGGGGCTACTAGATTTTGTCACGACATTCGCCCGGGCTCTCAACCCACCATCCCGAACCCATGCCCACCACGTTTCCCGACGGTCGCCCGGCCGCCCATCTGCGCCTCGATGCCCTCGATCAAGGTGTCGTTTTTCGCCACGCCCAAGGGCCGGCGCGCTGCGATTATCTTGGTGCCCGCGAGGCCAGCATCTGGATCGAAGACGGGGTGTATCATCTGTTCTACGATGGGGCGGGCTCGCGCGGTTGGCTCGCGTGCCTCGCCACCAGCCGCGACCTCGTCACTTGGGAACGCCACGGCCCCGTGCTCGACTTCGGTCCGCCTGGCTCGCCTGACGCGGCCACCGCCACGTCGCCGTGGGTGATTCATGACGGCGCGCAATGGCGCATGTTTTACGTGGCCTCGCCCAACGCCACGCCCGCGCCCGATTTCATCCCGGCCTTCCCCTACCTCACCCTCAGCGCCACGGCGCCGCGGCTGGTCGGCCCTTGGACGAAGGACGCGCAATTGCGGCCATTCACCACCAAGCCCGGCACCTACTACTCGGTCACCGCGAGCCCTGGTTACATCGTGCGCGACGGGGCGGAATATCTCCAATTTTTCAGCGCGACCTCCGAGGCGCCTCCCGGTGGTTGCGTGCAACGCACCCTCGGGCTCGCGCGCACCCGCGATCTCGGCGGCCCGTGGACCCTCGACCCCGAACCGCTTTTTCCCGTCAACGAGCAGCTCGAGAATACCACCCTTTATTACGAACCCGCCAACAGCTGCTGGTTTCTTTTCACCAATCACATTGCCTCCGAATCGCGCGCCGATGGCACGTTCGGCGAATGGACCGACGCGATCTGGATGTATTGGTCGCGCGATCTCCGTCATTGGGACGCGCGCCACAAGGCCGTCGTCCTCGATCGCCACAACTGCACCTGGTCGCAACGCTCCATCGGCATGCCCACCGTTATGCCCGTCGGCCGACGCCTCGCCTTGCTCTACGACGGCAACCACGGCGGCATCGCCACCAATATGCAGCGCGACATCGGCCTCGCTTGGCTCGACCTCCCGCTGCACCCGCCCGCCTGAGCCACCCACGTCCGGGCGAAATTTCGCCTAGCCGCCACCGCGCCGCTGCGCCATACCCACGCAGATGAAAGTGCTCGTGACCGGCGCGGCCGGCTTTATCGGCTACCACCTCTGTCAGCGGCTGACCGCCAAGGCGGAGTGCGAGGTGCTGGGCATCGACAACCTCAACGATTACTACGACGTGGCGCTGAAGCGCGCGCGGCTCGCCGAACTCGACGGGCGCGATAACCTTCGCTTCGTGCAGTGCGACTTCGCCGAGCCGGGCAAACTCGCGGGACTCTGGGCGCACTTCAAACCCGACTACGTGGTGCATCTTGGCGCGCAGGCCAATGTGCGCTACAGCGTGACCAAGCCCGAGGCCTACGTGCAGAGCAACCTGATCGGTTTTTTCAACGTGCTCGAATCCGCCCGGGCGCATCCGCCGAAGCACACCGTGTTCGCCTCATCGAGTAGCGTCTATGGCGCGACGGCGACGATTCCTTTCACGGAGGATGGTGACACGAGTCATCCGCTCTCGTTTTACGGCGCGACGAAGAAGGCCAACGAGACGATGGCGCACAGTTACGCGCACCTGCACGGGCTCGCGCTGACCGGCCTGCGGTTCTTCAATGTTTACGGACCGTGGGGCCGGCCCGACACCGCGCCGACGCTGTTCGCGAAGGCGATTTTTGCGGGCGAAACCATCGACCTCTTCGCCGAGGGCAAAGCCCGCCGCGACTTCACCTATATCGACGACATCACCGACGGCGTGTTGAAAGTGCTGCTTTATCCGCCGCGCGAGGTTCCCGTGCCGCCGTTTCGCATTTTTAATCTCGGGCATCACCGTCCGGTCGAAACCTTGCTGTTTGTGCGCATGCTCGAACAACTCATCGGCCGGGAAGCGAAGCTAAATCTGCTCCCGCCGCAACCCGCCGACGTGCCCGAAACCTGCGCCTCGCTCGACCGCATCCACGCCGCCGTCGGCTACACCCCGCGCGTGCCGCTCGAGGACGGCCTCCGTCACTTCGTCGAGTGGTTCAAAGCCTACTACCACCCCGAGCCCGGATCACCCGCCCCAGCCAGTTTGTAACATAATACGTTACAAACTGGCATGGGGCGTGGCGCCGTTATTCGCATGAAAACCATCCTACTGCTCGTGTGTTCCAATGTGTTCATGACCCTCGCGTGGTATGGGCACCTGAAGTTCAAGTTTCTCGAGGGCAAATCC
>JADLBI010000271.1 GCA_020847775.1 Opitutaceae bacterium | reverse complement strand
TGGGGCCGTTCGCCCGGCCGGCGCGCTTTGCCCACCCTTTCTACCGCTCCTGATTATGGGGCGGCGAAATCCACGTCCCGATCATGCGCGAGGATCCGGCGCTCCCGCCACCAGCCGAGCAGGGTGCCGTAACAAATCCAATGCTCGACGCCGCTGTCGCACAGCCAAGCGTTGACCGTGTGGAAAAGCGTGGTGAGCGCCGCGGTGCGGGCGCGCCGCCCGGATTCGCTCCAAGCGGCATCGGCATAACGGACATGCCGGGCGAGCACCCGGCATTGGCGGCGCCAATATTCGCATTGATGGGCAAACGACATGGTCAGACGGATTGGCACAAGGCGCGCAGGCGCACGATGGCGGACAAGTTGGCAAACACCGCGATCACCGCGCACACCCCGATGAGCACCGGCGCGGGACCGAGGCCGAACACGCCCGCGCCCGCCGCCGCGGCGCAGCCACCGGTCAGCCACACGAGACGCTCGGCGCGTTTCATCCAGCCCCGCGGGGGCTTGACCTGCAACGCCTCGGCCTTGGCGGTCGAGTAGGTGACCATGAACCCGCCGAACAGGGCGATGATGGCGAGGAGCTGGGCAAAGCTTTGCGCGCGGAAAAAATAAAGCAGGCCGGCGTAGAGGAAAAATTCCACGTAGCGGTCGAGGGCCGAATCGAGCACCGCGCCGCCCCGCGAGGCCGTGCCTTGCAGTCGCGCGATTGCGCCGTCGAGCGCGTCGCCGAGACCGCTCAGGGTGAGCGCCCACGCGGCCGCGCCGGGACGGCCGCAGGCGGCCAACACCCCGGCGAGAAGCCCGAGCGCGAGGGAAAGCCATGACACGGTGGCGGCGGAAAAGCCCGCGCGGGCGCACCCGCGGGCGAGGCCGTCGATCCAACCGTAGCCGAGATGCATCAATTTCTCGCCGAGGAACGCCGTGCCGCCTTCACGGGTGACGCGCGCGTGCCGGGTGGCGGGCGCCTTGAGCGCGGAGATGAGTAGGAGAATCAGCGCGCCTGCGATCAACGCGAGGCCGGCTAGGGTATCCACGCGGGTCATTGTTTGGCGTCGGCCTCGCGCCGGGCGCGGGCGGCCACCCGATCAAAACTCCAGTTGAGCAACGGAGCGATCATGCTGTGCAGCCAAGCCAGCAGGGTGAGTTGAAAACCGGGCGTGACCGCAAAGCGGCCGCGGCGCAGGGCGGCCAGCGTGACGCGCGCCACGTCGTCGGCCGTCCAGAGTCCACCCCCGGCGGTGATCGCCTTGGTTTCCGGCGGTTTGGTGAGCGTTTCCTCGGCGAGCTGCGGAGTGTCGGTGTCGGGCGGATAGACGATGGTAACCGCGATGCCGGCGGGTTTCAATTCCGCGCGCAGGGACTCGGCCAAACCGCGCAGGGCGAATTTGCTCGGGGAGTAAGGCGTGTAGCCGAAGAGGCCGACCAAACCTGCGCCCGAGGAAATGAGCACCACGGCGCCGTGGCGGCGCTGGCGCATGGCCGGAACCACGGCTTTGATGGGATAGAGGGTGCCGAAATAATTCACGGCCATCGTGCGTTCGAAAACGGACACCGGGACTTCCTCGAAATAGCCGGGGCGCGCGACGCCCGCCGAGGTGATGAGCACGTCCACCGGGCCCTGCGATTGTTCGGCCGTTTGCAGCGCGGACAGAATTTCGGATTCGACGGACACATCGGCGGAGACGGTCACGAGCTTGGCCGCGGTCGGGACGGCTGCGGCGATGTGGTCACGCGCGGCGGCGAGCTTGGCGGGATCGCGCGCGATCAGGCTCACGCGGGCTCCGGCGGCGGCGGCCTGTCGGCCGAGCGCCAGGCCGATGCCACTGGAGCCGCCGGTGATGAGCACATGTTGATCTCGCAAAATCATGAAGGAAGGGCGGAGTCGGCCGCGGTGTGAACGAGGTGGGACAAAGAAAGGAGAAGCGTCAATCTGGGGTGTTTACTGAATCGGTGGGAAATCGCTTGCGATGGACAATCTTAAGGGCGGTTATCAAATGCAATAAACATGCACGAGGAGGTCGCAATTATTGGGGTGGGCGCGCGTTTCCCGGGTGCGGCCGATGTGTTGGCGTTTCAGCGGATGGTTATGGCCGGGCAGGTGCATACCCGACCGGTGCCCGGCGAGCGGTGGGATCATTCGTTGGTGCACAGTCCGAACAAGCGTCTGACCAACCGCACTCCGGCGCAAGCGGGGGCGTTTATCGAGGGCTTCGACCAATTCGCGCCGGAGTTCTTCGGCATTTCACCCAAGCGCGCCAAGGTGATGGATCCGCAGCAGCGGCTGATGTTGGAGATTTCGCGGCAGGCCTTGGAGGATGCCGGCTACGCGACCCGCCGACTCGCGGGCGGGCGCGTGGGCGTGTATGTGGGGGCGAGCACGTCCGATCATCGCACCCAGGCGACCGGGCCGGTGAACATTCTCCTGGATGCCCAAGGCCGCAGCGGCACCGCGCCCCGTCTTACCGCGGAGGAGTTAGCCGCCCTCACCAAGGCGCTGGCGCCGATCCAAGCCTACACGATTGTGGGTCAGCAACTGAACATGATCGCGGCTAATGTGAGCCAGGCCTTTGATTTCAAGGGACCGGCTTTAACGCTCGACACGGCGTGCAGCTCCGCGCTGGCCGCGCTGCACGAGGCGGTGCTGCATCTGGGCACCGGCACGGTGGACGCGGCCGTGGTGGGCGGGGTTTATGTGCTGCTTGATCCGTGCATGATGGTGTGCTTCAGCCGCATCGGGGCGCTGTCGCCCACGGATCGCTGCGGGCCTTTCCAGGCGGATGCGGATGGTTTTGTCCTTGGCGAGGGGGTTGGCGCGGTGGTGCTCAAGCGCCTGGCCGACGCGCAGCGCGATGGCGACCGCATCATGGCGGTGATTCGCGGCATCGCGATGAACAACGATGGCGGCGGGAGCGGCCCGCTGACTCCACAGTCGGACGGGCAGAGCGCGGCGATCACGCAGGCTTGGCAGGCGGCGGGGCTGGACCCCGGCTCGGTCGGCTTGATCGAGGCGCATGCCACCGGGACCGCGGCGGGTGATCGCATCGAACTCGAGGCGCTGACGAAGGTCTTTGCGGCGCAGGTGCGCGGGCCGGTGCCGATCACTTCGATCAAGGCCAACATCGGCCACGGGCTCGCGTCGTCGGGCATGGCCTCATTGCTCAAGGCGGTGCTGGCCGTGCGAGATGGATTCATCCCGCCGCAGCCGGTGGTCGGCGAACTGCGCCCGGAGTTTGCCGGCACCGCGCAGTGGCTGCGGGTGCCGGTGCGCGTGGAGCCATGGACGAGTCCGCGCGAAACGCCGCGGCGCGCCGGGGTAAGCGCCTTTGGCTTTGGCGGCACCAATGTGCATGTGGTGTTGGAGCAAGCCCCCGCGGCGGCCTCGCCCCGGCCAGCCACCCCCGCCGGGGGCTGGCGCTGCGAACTCTCGGCCCCGAACAAAGCACTGCTGGCGGCTTATTGCGCGGATTTGGCGGAGGCCTTGCGGCAGATGCCGGCGAACATCGCGGACGTGGCTTTCACGTTGGCGCAAAGGCGTCGCGAATCCGTGCAGGCGGCCGTGCGGGCGAACTCGGTGGAGGAATTGGTCGGTAGTCTCGCGGTTTTGCGCGAACAGCTTGATCGCGGTGAAACACCGAATGCGCCGATGGGTGAGGCGACCACTGGTGGCCGACTCATCACCCTGCCGCCTTCGCCGCTGGCTAACCGCCGTTTTTGGTTGATCGATGAAAGTAAAACGCGCCGGGCCATGCCGATAGCGCCAACTCCTGATGCGCCAGC
>JADLBI010000270.1 GCA_020847775.1 Opitutaceae bacterium | reverse complement strand
CAAATCATAGGCGGGAACGGTCGTGATGGTCTTGTCCCAGTTTTTCACCTTCACGGTGGTGAGCGAGATATCAACCACATCGCCGTCCGCCCCCGCCTTGGGCACCTCAATCCAATCGCCGATGCGCACCATGTTGTTGGCCGAAATCATGATGCCGGCCACGAAACCGAGGATGGCATCCTTGAACACGAGCAACAACACCGCCGTCATCGCCCCGATTCCTGAAAGCAGATAGACGGGTGATTTGTTGAGCACGGTCGCCAACACGAGAATCAGACCGACGCCCCCCGCGATCAACTTGATCGCCTGAAAGAACCCCTTGACCGGCAGCTGCGCCGATTCCTCTTTCCGCGCCATCATCAAGGCCAACGCGTCGAGGAACCCGAAAAACACCGCGAGCCAGATGACGACCAGATAAACCCCGACCGCCGATTGCAGTCCACTCAGCACTTCCGGGGACCGCCCCAGCACGTCATCACCCCAAAAGCTGATCGCCATGGCCGGCGCAAGGTGGGATAGCCGCGTGAACACTCCGGCCTCCAACAACGCATCATCCCATTTGAAACTCGAAAATCTCACCACCCGGGAGACGACCCGCAGGATGATTTGCTTGGCGACCAAGTTGGCCAGCCATGCCACGATCAACAGCGCCACCAATCCGGTGCCTGTCGCGGTCAACGACGCTTGGTCCGGCGGCAGTCCGTGGTTTTCAAGCCAAGTGTGAAACGTATTCAGCAAACTTTCCATCCGCCCAACCTGTGCGCATCAGGCGGCGACACGCAACCCGGCAGACAAAATTTGCCGACCCATGCCACCCCGCAGCCGACATTTCACTGTCCAATCCACTTGTCTCAGCACGCGGATTGCCCTTTCGCTGCGCATGCTTCCGTCGATGAAATTCCCCGCCGTCCGCCCCACCCCAGCTTCGCCGCGTCCGCAAACACATATGCCGTTCGAACTCACCTTCCAAGCGCGCGGCACGTGGGCCGATCCGTTCAACCAAATCACCCTCGATGTGATTTTCACCGATCCCACCAAGGTCGCGCGCCGCGTGCCAGCGTTCTGGGCCGGTGGGAAAAACTGGAAAGTCCGCTACTCCTCGTCGCTTACCGGCACGCACACCTACCGCACCGTGTGCTCCGCGACCAACGACCCCGGGCTGCACGGCAAAACTGGTCGGCTGCGCGTCTCACCGTATCGCGGCAAAAATCCGCTCTATCGCCACGGTCCGGTGCAAGTCGCGCCCAACCGACGCCATTTTGAACACGCCGATGGCACGCCGTTTTTCTGGCTGGGCGACACGTGGTGGATGGGGCTCTGCCATCGGTTGAGCTGGCCGCAAGGCTTCAAGCAGCTCACCGCTGATCGCATGATGAAGGGCTTCAACGTCGTGCAGATCATCGCGGGGCTTTATCCCGACATGCACGCGTTTGATCCGCGCGGGGCCAACGAAGCTGGTTTTCCGTGGGAAGAAAACTACGCGCACATCCGCCCGGAGTATTTCGACGCCGCGGACAAGAAACTCGCGCACCTCGTCGCGCAAGGCATCACGCCGTGCATCGTCGGCGCGTGGGGCTATTTCATCAATTGGATGACCGAGGATCAGCTCAAAGCCCACTGGCGCTACCTCATCGCGCGCTATGCCGCGTGGCCTGTGCTCTGGTGCACCGCCGGCGAGGCCAACCTGCCGTGGTATCTCGCGAAAAACTTCCCCGAGGACGACCGCGCCATGGTCAAAGGCTGGACGCGTCTCATCCGCTTCGTGCGCGAGACCGATCCGTTTCACCGCCCCGTCACGATTCATCCGACCGCGATCAATCGCTACACTTCGCGCAACGCCACCGACGACGAGTCGCTCCTCGATTTCGATTTGATGCAGTGCTACCACGCGCAAAACGAAGCCGTGACCATCACCGTCAAAGCCGTGCGCGAAACCTACGCTGCCGAACCGCGCATGCCAGTGCTCAACGGCGAACCCTGCTACGAAATGCTCGGTGGCACCATCACCGCGCCTTGGCCGCGGCGCGCGTTCTGGTCCTGCGTGCTCAACGGCGCCGCCGGTCACACCTACGGCGGCAACGGCATCTGGCAGTGCAATCAACCCGGCATCCCGCACGGTGCCTCGCCGCACGGCGGCAACTACGGCAACACGCCGTGGCAGGACGCGATGCACTACAGCGGCTCGACGCACTGCGCCATCGGCAAAAAACTGCTCACGCGCTTTGATTGGCCGCGATTCGAACCGCAGCCCGAATGGGCGGCCTACGCAGGCGACGTTTGGTTGCCGCTCGACGACGCGCGCTGGATTTGGACCGAGCTTGATGACCGCCCGGCGAAAGACGCGCCCAACCGCCGCCGCTATTTCCGCAAAACCTTCACCCTGCCCCGCGGCAAAAAAATCCGCGACGCGCGCCTCCGCTTCTCCGGCGCCACGCATGTCGAGGCCCAGCTCAACGGCGCGCCCGCCGGCGTCGGTTGGGTTTGGCAGACGGGCCCACAGTTCAACGATCGCGGCCCGCTGCTGCGCCCCGGCAAAAATCTGCTCTCACTCTGGGTCGAGCATCGCCCGGCCACCGGCGACAAACCCGGTTTGCTCGCGTGCTTGGAAATCCGTTTCACCGACGGCACATCGCAACGCGTCCTCACCGACGACTCTTGGAAAGCGTGGGACCGCAAGCTCAGCGGCTGGGACGTGCTGAATTATGACGACACCGGTTGGCACCACGCCGTCGCCGTCGGCCACCACGGCGATAAGCCATGGGGCAAAATCGTTGCGCCCGACACCAGCCTGCATGGACCGCAATCCGCGGGTATTCCCGGCGAAGTGCGCCT
>JADLBI010000269.1 GCA_020847775.1 Opitutaceae bacterium | reverse complement strand
TGGCGCCACCTGCGCTTCATGCTGCTGTTTAGTCCTCGCTGGTTGTTTTGGTATCCCGGCCTGATCTTGATGTCGGCCGGACTCGTGACGGGGGGAGTGCTGATGCGCGGGCCACTGGCCGTGGGCCGGATCACACTCGATGTCCACACGTTGCTCTTTGCCGCCGTCGCCGTGCTCGTGGGTTTCCAGGCCGTTTCATTCGCGGGTCTCAGCAAATTTTTCGCCATTCACGCCGGGCTACGCCAAACCGACGCGGGCTTTGCTCAATGGTCCGGGTGGTTGACCCTCGAGACAGGTCTTATCGTCGGCGGCACGCTACTGGCCGTCGGTCTGGGTTTATCCATCTACGCGGTCTGGTTCTGGGGCGGACACGGTTTCAGTGGTCTGCAACCCAGTGAAATGCTGCGCCTAGTTATCCCCGGCGCGCTCTGCCTGGTGCTTGGCTGCCAGATGATCCTCACCAGCTTTTTTCTCGGCGTGCTGCGGCTCGACACGCGGCAGGATCCGGCGTGATGACAGCCTCCATGCGCCAAAGTCTCTGGGGTGCCGCGGCCGTTTTGCTCATGGCCGTCAAGCTCTGGTTCACGCGCGGCCAGGGCGTTTATGCCGTCGGCAGCGCCGGGCTGGACGACCACCTGTTTATCGAGCTCGCGCAGCACTTGGCGCGCGGTGATTGGCTCGGCCCCTACACAGAACTCACGCTGGCCAAAGGTCCGGCGTATCCGTTGTTCATCGCGGGGGCATTCCTGCTCGGACTCCCACTCTTTGCGGCTCAGCACCTATTCTATGCCGCCGCCTGCGGCGCGTTCACGGCGGCACTGCGGCCCGCCGTCAAATCATCCACGGTTCGCTTTATCGTCTTCGCTGCCCTGCTGCTCAACCCGATGACGTTTGACGCCGCCGGCATGGGGCGGGTGCTGCGCCAGCAAATCTACGGCCCGCTCGCGCTCATTATGATCGCCAGCCTCGTCGCCCTATACTTGCGAAGGGCCGCGATGCCGCGCGCCAACCGCTCTTGGGCGATTATACTGGGCCTAGCCAGCGGCACATTTTATCTGACCCGCGAGGAGACGGTTTGGCTGCTGCCCAGCCTCGCGCTGCTAACCGGTGCCTGCCTTTTCAGCGCCTGGCGTCATTCCCTCGCGCAGCTGGGGCGCATGGTGCGTCAACTCACCTTGGTGGCCGCATGCGCCGTCGCCCCGGTGCTCCTGGTAAGCGCACTCAACTACACGATCTATGGGTGGTTCGGCACCTGCGAGTTTCGCGCCGCCGATTTCCGCGACGCCTATGGCGCGATGGTGCGGGTCAAGGCAGGACCCGATATCCCATTCGTGCCAGTCACGCGGGAAGCCCGCGCCGCCATGGCGCAAGTCAGTCCCGCATTTGCGGAAATCCAAACGGAATTCGACCGGGGCATTGCGTTGGCTTGGGCCAAAAACTGTGAATTCTACACCGGTCGACCCGCCATCGAAGAGCAGATCGGCGGCGGCTGGTTCATGTGGGCCTTGCGCGAGGCGGTCGCCAAGGCTGGGCACGCCCATAACGCCACGGAAGCTTTGGCATTTTACCGTCGGCTTGCCGATGAGATTAACGCGGCTTGCGACGACGGCCGTCTGGCCGCCGGCCCGCACCGCAGTGGATTCGCCCCGGTCTGGCACGACGGCGACACGCCACGGATGCTCAGCACTGCGGGTGATTTTGTAAATTTCGTGGTTCGATTCCGGCACTTTGGCGCCGTGACTCCCCCAAGCTCGGGTTCGCCAGAAAGCTTGCAACAGTTTCGTGACCTCACACGCGATCGACTACAACCGCCGGAAGGCGAGTTCGATATCGTCGGGGCCAAGCGCTATTTGATGAATCTATGGAAGGTCGGCGTGCTCCAAGGCACCGGCAAGTTTCTGCGCTTTTTTTGGCTGACGCTCGTCTGCGTAGCCTCTGCCATCGTGTTATTCGGGCTGGCGCTGGCGGTTTGGCAACGCCGCTGGACATTCCCACTCACCCTCGCCGCCGCAGCCGCGGGCGCCTGCGTCTCATCGATTCTCATCCACGCCGCCATACAGGTGACTTCGTTTCCGGTCAAAAGCGTCACTTCTTTCGCGCCGATATATCCACTGCTGATCGTCTTTGTCCTCGCCGTGTTTTGGGATGCGATCCTTATCTGGCGCGATCGACGCCGGTTTTTCCGCCAGTCGATTAAAACGGCCCTCCCCTTCCCGGATGAACCGCCGCCAGCACCCGAATCGTGGCGGGCGCGCTTGCTGCTCCCGGCGACCATCGGCGGCGTGGCGCTGTTGCCGTTCTTGATCTGGCAGGGAGAGTTCAAAAAACTGTTCTGGTTTGGCGACGGCTATTTTCTCCTGGATCAACTCGCGGCGATGGGCTTCCGCGACTGGACGTTGCGCGCGTTCGCCGAGAACTTCGTGCCCTTGTTCAAGCTGCTATGGGGCGGCGCGGCGTTGGCTTTTGATGGCAGCTATGCGGCCATGCTCTGGCTGTTGTGGCTGACACATGCCTTCAACGCGGCGGTGTTCGCCCGCTGGCTGCGGCGCGGCGGATTTGCGCCCTGGCCGACGGTGGTGGCGGTCGGGGTCTTCGCCTTGGCCCCGACCAATTTGGAAACACTCGGTTGGTCGATCCAGTGGTCCGCCGTGCTCGCCACCACCTTCATGCTGCTGGGTCTGTGGTGGCTGGAGCGCAACCGACATCTAGCCAACCGTCTATCCTGGACACTCCACTGGCCACTGGCGATGTGCTCGGCGGCCAGCGCGTGCTGTTTCTCGCGCGGCGTGCTCACCGGCGGCGTATTCGCGGCGGCCCTGCTTTGCCCGGTCCTCGCGGCGCGCGACTGGGCCGCGTTGCGCCAACGACTGCCCGCCGCGTTCATTTGCCTGACGCCTTCGGTCGCGGTGTCGCTGGTAATCATGTCTGCCGCCAGTGGCAATCACCAGCACTTGGCGGGGCATGGGGTGGCTATCGCCCAATTCGCCGCCTCCTACTTTTGGCTCAATCCATTTTACGCTTGGGCCGCTACCGGCCCGGCCTCGACCGTATTGGTGCTTACCAGCGGTGCCCTGAAGCTCGCGATTCTGATCGGTGGCTTGCTTTGGGCCGGGGAGCGTTCACGCCGCCTGCTTTGGGTGTTGCTGATTTTCGATTTGGGCAACGCGCTCCTCATCGGTGTCGGTCGTTATCACACCGGCTTCCTCGCCGCGATGAGCTCGCGCTACCAATACGGTTCGCTGTTCGCCACCCTGCCCTTTGCCGTCGTCTGTCTGCAACGCGGTCTGGCCTGGCTCCGCGCCCCACGGCTCAGGTTCGGCCTCGCCGCGCTCGTCGTGGCGAGCCTCGCGGCAATATGTCTCGCGGGCTGGCCTAGCGAACTGCGCCACTTCACCGGTTGGCGCGGCAGCGAGTTGCGCGCGCTCATGGCCGCTCCCGCCACGAGCGATCCGAATGCCGAAGTGCCGGGTCTGGAACACATGCACATCGAGCGAGCCAAGGCCCTACAGCGCGCCTTCAATCTGCACTGATCCCATGGCTCTGCTCGACCTCATCCACGGCCACTACATCTTCGAACGTCGCACGCGCGTGCTCAGCCAGCAACTCGCGGCGGTGCTGCCGGAAAGCGCGTCAGTGCTCGATGTCGGTTGCGGCGATGGACTCATCGCCAAGCGCATTCTGGCGCTGCGCCCGGATCTGCGCTTGCGCGGTCTCGATGTTTTCATCCGCCCGCAAACCCATGTGCCGGTTGACCCCTTCGACGGGCAGACTTTGCCTTATGCCGACCACAGTATCGATTGCGTGATGTTTGTGGATGTCCTGCACCACACGCCTGACCCCACGCTTCTGTTGCGTGAAGCCGCGCGGGTTTCGCGCCACTCCATCGTGCTGAAGGATCACGCCTGCGAGGGGCTCCTCGCGCGACCCACGCTGCGTCTGATGGATTGGGTCGGCAACGCCCGGCACGGGGTCGTCCTGCCCTATAACTACTGGACCTTGGCCCAATGGCGACGGGCGTTTGCGAATCTGCGGCTCCAGCCAGCACTCTGGCACGATAAACTTAAGCTCTACGCGTTCCCGTTGAACCTGCTATTCGAGCGCCGCCTGCATTTCATTACCCGACTCGACGTCGCCACCAGGTCAGCTTGAACGTTCCGACGGCCGCACGCTTATCACGACTATTCGCGCCGGTGGTTCGTCCCAAGCCGCCCAATTATCGTGCCAACGAATCGCCGCGCCCGTGTAATCCACGTCCCCCGCCAAACCATCGCGGAACGCCACCCGAGCGCGCACGCGGATGACCGTGCCGGCGTTGCCCGCGGTGAGACGGAACTCCCGACGGACGGACACGCCATCGTTGTCCAGATAACATTGCGGCGCCCACGTGTGGCCATCATCGACCGACACATCCACCTGCAAAAATCCAACCCGCTCTCCCGCCGCCGCATCTGTCGTCGCGCTGATCACGACCGCGAACTCGCTTCCTGCCGCCACCGCTGGCGGGGCTTCGATCTTCAAAGTGCGCTCCACCGCATGAAGCGGCCATGTTGCAACCAACAGCCAAAGGCCAAAGCAAACTCGCCGGATCACGCCAATAACCATGCAAGCATCACGCCGCGTGCCGCGGGCAGGCGCAAGTAATCTGTTGGCAGTTCCGTTCACGCCTAATCCTTTGGTCTCCGCACTCTGGTCAAGCCCCTCCTCGTCACCGGCTCCGCGGGCCTTATCGGCTCGGCGGTATGCTCCCACTTCGCCTCACTCGGTTATGCCATTCACGGCGTGTTGGCCACGGCCAATATCAAAGAGACCGGTTCGGGCCATCACCTCCGGCACACCTGCGTGCGCTCATGCTGGAGGGCGGCCGAACAGCCGCTTCATCCAACAGATGCCCGGAACATGTGAAGCTCAAGACGATCCAGATTTACACGCAGGCCCAGAATGTTGCTGGGGGGGGCAGGCCGGGCGCTGAGGCGACTAGCACTTGCGATTTAGGATTTGTCGGTGACCACCCGATGCGCAACCGCTCCCAGCAGGCCACCCAAAATCGGTGCCACCCAGAATAACCACAATTGCGAAACGGCCCAGCCGCCCGCGTAGAGTGCCACCCCGGTGCTGCGGGCCGGGTTCACCGAGGTGTTGGTCACCGGAATACTGATCAGGTGGATCAACGTAAGGCACAGGCCAATCGCGATCGGGGCGAAATTCTTTGGCGCATTATCATGCGTCGTCCCAAGGATCACAAAGAGGAACATCGCGGTCATCACGACCTCGCAAATCAAGGCCGCCGTCAGCGAATAGCCACCGGGTGAGTGTTCGCCGTAACCATTGCTCGCAAACCCGGCGGTCACATCAAAACCCGCCTTGCCGCTGGCGATGAGATAAAGGACGCCGCCAGCCGCTATCCCGCCAACCACCTGCGCGAAAATATACGGCAGCAACTGCGCACCCGGCAGCCGCCCGCCGGCCCACAAGCCAACCGACACCGCTGGATTGAGGTGGCAGCCCGAGATATGTCCAATGGCATAGGCCATGGTCAGCACCGTAAGCCCAAAGGCGAGCGCCACGCCGAGCAGGCCAATCCCCAGTTCGGGAAAAGCGGCCGCCAGCACGGCACTGCCGCAGCCACCAAGCACCAACCAAAATGTGCCAATTAATTCAGCACCGTATTTTTTCATGAGAAACAGGGGTTGAGGGATTATCGATAACGTAAACCCCGCGGCAGGGAACCACGGGCACGCCCAGTGTGCCAAGCGCTGGCGCCCTAACAATAATTCTATCGTAAGAAATATTACGTAGCCGCCAGTGCCTTGCGCGCCAAAAATTTCCTCTCGAAATCCGGACGCCGACCCACAAATTTCCCTCTTCGCTCATGGCCAAAACCCTCCTCGTCACCGGCTCCTCCGGCCTCATCGGTTCGGAAGTGTGCTCCCACTTTGCTTCGCTCGGCTACGCCATCCACGGCGTGGACAACAACCAGCGCGCCGTCTTCTTCGGTCCGCAGGGCGACACGCGCTGGAACCAACAGCGTTTGCAAAGCGCGCTACCCCAGTTCACCCACCACGAGCTCGATATCCGCGACCGCGCCGACGTTCTCGCGCTGATCAAACAGGTCAAGCCCTCCGTCATCGTCCACACCGCCGCGCAACCCTCGCATGATCGCGCGGCCGCGATTCCCTTCGACGATTTCGACACCAACGCCGTCGGCACGCTCAACCTCCTCGAAGCCGCGCGCCAAGCCTGCCCCGAGTCGCCCTTCGTTCACATGAGCACCAACAAGGTTTATGGTGACGCGCCCAATTCCATCGCGCTGACCGAACTCGCCACCCGCTGGGACTACGCCGATCCGGCCTACGCGCACGGCATCCCCGAAACCTTCACCATCGACCAATCCAAGCACTCGCTCTTCGGCGCTTCCAAAGTCGCCGCCGACGTGATGGTGCAGGAATACGGCCGCTACTTCGGTCTGCCCACCTGCGCCCTCCGCGGCGGCTGCCTCACCGGCCCCAATCACACCGGGGTCGAACTGCACGGCTTTCTCTCCTATCTCGTGAAGTGCAACCTCGAGGGCCGCGAATACAAGGTCTTCGGTTACAAGGGCAAACAGGTGCGCGACAACATCCACTCGCTCGATGTCGCCCGTTTCATGGCCGCTTTTGTTGAGGCCCCCCGCGCGGGCGAGGTTTACAATCTCGGCGGCGGCAAGGCCAACAGCACGTCCATCCTCGAGGCTTTCAAGATCACCGAAAAATTCACGGGCAAGCCGCAGATTCACACCTACGTGGACCAGAACCGAGCGGGCGACCACATCTGCTACTACTCCGACTTGCGCAAGATGCGCGCCCACTACCCCAAGTGGGACATCACCCAATCGCTCGAGGACACTATCCGCCAAATCGTCGAGGCCTGGAAAAAACGCCAAGCGGCGAGCTGATTCCCCCCACTGAAAAGTGGCGCACCCGTAGGGAGTCGAACCCCAAACCTTCTGATCCGTAGTCAGACGCTCTATCCAATTGAGCTACGGGTGCGTGTGAAGGGGCGAAAAAGCAGACAGGAGCGACCAAGTGCAAGCGCGAATTTGCGGGAAAATACTAGTTACGCGCCCGCCTCGGTCGCGCGCCAGTCAACTAGCTCTAATTGGAGGAGCTTGCGGCCGTTGAAATGATTCCACGCCAACTTTACAGCCAGATCGATCGGGCGCTGGGTCGGCGGCAGACGGTCGGCCATTTTCCACGCCACGCCGTGCAGCCAGCGACCCGATGGACTGACAAATTGAAAGCGAAAGTGTAGCTCCTTGAACACTACCGGTGGCTGCGAAAGCACCACTCCGCGAACCCCGAACACGGGCTCAGGGTTGCCTTGGCCAAAGGGGTGCAGTTGCTCCAGCGACATCATCAAGGGCTCATCAATCTCATCGGCCGCCAGCCACGCGGATAATTCCAGCTCGGCCTCCGCGATTTCGCGCCCGGCGTGCTCTCGCACGACTTGGGCAAATCGCTCGCGGAAAATTTCCAGGTTGGCCTTTTCAACCGCTACACCGACCGCCATCGGGTGCCCACCCCAGCTGTTGAGGTGCTCGGCGCATCCGGACAGCACTTCGACCAGATTAATGCCGTTGACGCTGCGCCCAGAGCCCTTGGCCAGCGCGCCATCATTACCCAGCACCACACAAGGCCGGTTATATTGGCGCGTCACGCGGCCAGCCACGATGCCGACGACGCCCGGATGCCAGTTCTCCCCGTAAAGCACAATGCCGCGTGCGTCTGTATAGGTGGACTCGATCATCCGCTCAGCTTCCTCGGTGATCAGGCGCTCGATGTCCTGGCGTTCGCGGTTGTAGTCGTTGAGTTGGCGGGCGGTATCGGCGCTAAACGCACGGTCATTGCTCAACATAAGCTCAACCGAGAGCGCCGCATCGGCCAAGCGTCCGCTAGCGTTGATGCGCGGGCCGAGGCGGAACGAAATATCCACCGGAGTGATTTCCCGCCCCGCACGTAAACCGGCTACCTCCATCAAGGCGCGCAGACCTGGCCGTGCCGTGCTCTCCAGAATTTTTAAGCCATGTTTGGACAGGGTGCGATTCTCTCCTTGCAACGGCACCAAATCCGCGATCGTGCCGAGGGCGACAAGATCGAGTTCGTCGCGCAGCCGGATCTCATGCGCAGTCGGATCACCGTCCTGACGCATAAGTTTCAGTAGGCCATGTGCCAATTTGAACACGAGCCCGACGGTGCAGAGGTTACGGTATTCCTCGCCGAGCACCCCGGCATCCACCTGCAAGTGCGGGTTGACCAAAATACCGCGGGCCAGCACGGCCTCCCGCGAACGGTGATGGTCGATTACGATAACGTCCGCGCCGCGCCCCATCAGGTAGGAAACCTCGTCATGCGAGTTTGTGCCACAATCGAGAGCCACGAACAACGCGGGCACGCCGTCCTCCAGCGCGCGATCAATCGCGCTGCGCGACAAGCCATAACCATCTTCCGCACGACGCGGCACCACGAAACGTGGGTGCAGGCCGAAGCGGCGCAAAATCCCGACCAGTAGCGCGGTGCTGCTCACGCCGTCCACATCGTAGTCGCCCAAGACCACGATGCTTTCTCGCCTCAGCACGGCCGAGCGCAGGCGTGCCGCCGCCGTCTCGAGATTGGGCACGAGAAATGGATCGGCCACCGAGGCTAGGCTCGGTTGCAAAAAGTGCTCGGTTGCACCGGCACCGCGCAGGTCGTGGCGGAGCAACAGCTCGGCCAGCACGCGACTGACGTTTGCGGCCGAGCTTAGCGCCTCGACCTCGGCAGCCGTGGGCGGCGTATAGGTCCAGCGCATCTGGTGGTAATTTTATCGTTTAGTCAGATGCCTTGCTGGACCCGGTCCACTCGTATTTTGGCGCGATGTCGTGGTGCTTCTCAACGTGCTTCCGGTCGCCCTTGTGCCACCAGTAGAAGATGGGGCTGGCGATGAAGAGCGAGGAGAACGTGCCGGTGATGATACCAATCAAGAGCGTGAAGGCGATGTCGTTGACCGTGCCGCTCGTGACCACGAGCAGGGTGATCGCGGTGAGCATCGTCGTGCCACCGGTGATGATCGTGCGCGAGAGCGTGAGGTTGAGCGAGCGGTTGATGATGTCGCGCAGTGTTCCGGTTGGATTCAGCCGCAGCTCCTCGCGGATGCGGTCGAATACCACGATCGTGTCATTGATCGAATAACCCGCGATCAACAAAATGGCCGCGACCATCGCCGCATTAAACTGGCGGTCGAAAAGCACGAAGATACCCACTGTCACGATCAAGTCATGCAGAGTGGAAACCACCGCGCCGACGCCGTAACCAAATTCAAAGCGGAACGCGACATAGCCGAGAATCAACACGAGCGACCAGAAGATCGCCCAAAGCGCGTTGCTTTGGATTTCCGCGCCGACGCTGGGCCCGATCTGCGTGAGCGCCACTTGCGACAATCCCGCCTCAGGATAGGCCCGTTGCAGCGCGTCAACCAGTTTGCCCGTTTGATCCGGCGGCGTGGT
>JADLBI010000268.1 GCA_020847775.1 Opitutaceae bacterium | reverse complement strand
TGGCATCATCCTGTCCATCCTCGCCGTGACGCTACTCGGGTTGGTGGTGCCTGATGGCAAGGGCGGCATGGTCACGCAGTTGCCTGAGCGGCTCGTGTCCCTGCCCGCCTCGATGAGCGACACCTTCCTGCGGCTCGATTTCGGCTATTTTCGCGAGGACCTCATCAAGTCCACCACTGTCATTCTCACGCTGCTGCTCATCGCCCTCTTCGACAACGTCGGCACCCTCATCGGCGTGACGCAGCGCGCGGGACTACTCGATAAAAACGGCCACCTGCCCGGGGCGGGCCGCGCCCTCGTGGCCGACTCGCTCGGCGTGATCGCCTCGGCGTTATTCGGCACGTCCAACGTGGTCAGCTTCATCGAGTCCGCCTCCGGCGTTGAGGCGGGCGGACGCACCGGCTTGGTTGGCGTGACCGTGGCCGCGCTCTTCGTGCTCGCGCTCTTTTTCACCCCCATCATCGCCGCCATCCCCGCCGCCGCCACCGCGCCCGCCCTCGTGGTCGTGGGCATTTTCATGTTCCAATCCGTCGCGCAACTCAAACTCGAGGACCTGCGCGACGTGGCGCCCGCGTTCATCATCATCGTCGCGACACCGCTGACCTTCAGCATCGCCGAAGGCATCGGTCTCGGCCTCGTGACTTACGCCCTCATCCAACTCACCACAGGCAAGGCCCGCGAAACCTCCTGGCTGGTTTACACGCTCGCGGCGATCTTCGCGCTGCACCTCTTCCGCGACTTGTTTGCGGCGGCGTAAGGCCGAATCGCGTTTTCAAAAACGGCGGGAGATGCCGACGAAGGGCTGCCAGTCCGGCGCCGCCTTCGTCACCCCGAAATTGCAACCCGCGTCAAATTGCAGGTTCGCATTGACCACATAGGTCAGCCCGCAGTCGAACTGCACCTGCCAATGCGCGTCCGGCCCGCTATCCGTCTGTGCAAAAATTTCGAGGTAAACACCGAGGGAGTCCGTGACATCCCGACCGCACACGACGGAAACCACGCCGCTGGTCACGGTCTCCAGATTGTCGTCGCGCACTCGGGCAATCCCCACCTGCGCGCCCATCCCCCAGCCACCGCTCAGCTCCACGGCGTAGGGCAAAATCAACCCGAATTCGGTTTTGCCGTTGCGCACCTCGCTGCCCGACAACGGCAGCTTGACCCACGGCAGCAAACCGAAGGCGGTCGGCCCGCCGTCATTGCCCCACAGGTTATGCTTCAAACGGATGGTCACGTCGCCCGCGCCGGACTCCCGCTGGGTCGTGCCCGCCACGCGGTCCTCAGTTTCCACTCGCACCAGCGGATCAAACATCAGGTGCAGACCCGTGTCAGCGGTCACGCCATACTTGAGATTAAATGGCGCCCAGGAATGCTCGGTTGTCCGCACGTTGCCGCCGCCGGAGCGATCAGTGTCTCGCGTGACAGTGACCAGGTCCATTTCCAACTGCGCGTGGCCGGCGTCCACGGTGAACGGACTTTCCGTTTGATCGGGGCGGTCCGTGCTCAAAGCGCGCAGGGATTCCGCGCGGAGATTGCCAGTGAGCGCGGCGAGCACCGACAGCAAGATTGTGATTTTGCCTTTCATAATCATATCCTCACGCCAGCCAGTGCCACACCGTGGCCACCAGGAACGTGACCGCAAAACCCAGACCCAGCGGCAGCAGCGCGGCCACCGCCGTCCATTTGGCGCTGCCGGTCTCCTTGTAGATGGTGTAGATGGTCGTGCTGCACGGGTTGTGCAGCAGGCTGAAAAGCATGAGATTCACGGCGGTGAGCAGTGTCCACCCACCGGCCTGCAATATCGCCTTGGTCGCGGAGTCGGAATCGAGTTCAAACATCACACCCGCTCCCGCGCCCACGCCATGCACCCCGGTCACCAGCACTGTCAGCATGAGAATGGTGGGCACGACAATTTCGTTGGCCGGGATCGCCACCACGTAAGCGATCAAAATCACGCCATTGAGGCCGAGGGCGAGCCCGAGTGGATCGACATTGCGAATCAACCAATGCGCCAACGTGGCGTCGCCCACGCTCACGTTCCCGATCAGCCAGATGACCGCGCCGGCCGGCAGCGCGAACACGATGGCGCGCCAGAGCACAAACAGGGTGCGGTCGATCAACGAGGTGTAGAGCGTGCGCCACAGCGCGGGCGGCCGATACGGTGGCAGCTCCAAACTAAACGCGCTCGCCTCGCCCTTGAGCACCGATTTCGACAACGTCCATGACACCACCAGCATGAAGCCCATGCCCAGCAGTGCCACCGTGGTCACCGCGGCGGCGGAAACGAGTCCGGCCCAATGCGCCGGCGCGAGCATGCCGATGAATAGCGAAGCGATCAGAATCTGCGTGGGCCAGCGGCCGTTGCAGAGCGCGAAATTATTCGTGATGATCGCGATCAAGCGCTCGCGCGGACTGTCGATGATGCGCGTGGCGACCACGCCGGCCGCGTTGCAGCCGAAGCCCATCATCGTGCTCATCGATTGCTTGCCATGCGCGCCGACCGATTTGAACAGCCGGTCGAGATTGAACGCCACGCGCGGCAGATAGCCGAAATCCTCCAAGATCGTGAACAGCGGAAAGAATATCGCCATCGGCGGCAGCATCACGCTGACGACCCACGCCATCGACAGATACATGCCATCCACCAGCAGGCCCGACAACCACGCCGGCAGGCCCGCGGCCGCCGCCAATCCGCGCAGCCACGGCCAGCCATGATCCACGAGCAGCGTGGCGAGCCAACCCGACGGGGCGTTGGCGCCGATAATCGTGATCCAGAACATCAGCGCGAACAGCAACAGCATGATCGGGAAGCCCCACAGGCGGCTGGTGAGGACGCGGTCAAGGGACCGATCAAAGGTCGGGCGCGCGCCGCGATCCGGCCGGCTCACCGCCCGGTCGGCGATGCGCGCGGCATCGGCGTAGATGGCCTCGACGATGTGCTCATGCACATCCCCGGGAATCCCGCGGCGCAACTTACGCGCGTTTTCCAATATGTCCGCCGGTGATGGAACTTCTGCGGTTGTGCTCATGCCATGGCCCCTTCCGCTTGCTCAAGCCTCCCCAACGTGCCCTCGCGAAGTGCGGCGGCCAGCGATTCATCGCCGCCCAGCAAGCGCATCGCCACCCAGCGGGCGTTCGCCAATCCGGGGTGCGCGCGTTCGAGTTGCGCCACCAGTTCGTTCAATGCCGCCTTCAGGACGGGCGGCTCATCTTTGAGCCGGTGCGGTCGCGGTTTGATGGTGCCAATAGCGACCTCGGCGATGGCTTGCAGGAGCTCGGGCAACCCCTCGCCCGCCCGCGCCGTCGTCGGCACGACCGGCACGCCGAGATCGCGCGCCAACTGGCGATCATCCACCGTGACGTTGTGACGACGCGCCTCATCCATGAGGTTTAGGCAGAGCACCACGCGGTCGGTGATTTCGAGCACCTGCAACAACAGGTTGAGATTTCGCTCCAACCGCGTCGCATCGGCGACCACCAGCGTCACGTCGGGCTGGCCGAACAAAATAAAATCGCGCGCGACCTCCTCGTCGAGGCTGGTGGAGAGCAGCGAATACGTGCCGGGCAGATCGACGAGCTTGAAGCGCTTGCCGCCGTAGGCGAACCCGCCCTCGGCGCGCGTCACCGTCTTGCCCGGCCAATTGCCGGTGTGCTGGCGCAGGCCGGTGAGCGCATTGAACACCGTGCTCTTGCCGGTGTTCGGGTTGCCTGCGAGCGCAACCACGTAGTCCCACTGCTCCATGTTCACGCCGAGCTTTTTTAGATTCGCGCTGCGCCACACGCTGCAATTCGCGCATACCTCATTCGGCGCGGAGGGGCTGTAAGAATCAGGACTCATGACACAGTGATGGATTTAACCGGCCGACGCCGGCCGATGCGGATGTGCTTAGCCTGCTCATGGCGCAGGGCGATGACGGTGCCGCGCACGCGATAAGCGACCGGATCGCCGGCAGGACTGGGCATTTCCACCTCAAGCCAAGTGCCGGGCACAAATCCCAGATCGAACAGCCGCCGGCGCTCCGCCCCGCGGCAACTCGCGCCCAAAGCCAGCATCTGCGCCTCTTCGCCGACCTGCAGGTCAGCCAGCGACTCTTCCTCAAACAAATCGCCCGGCGTCACGCCCGGCAGTGGCTGCACCGCAATGTTGTTCGCAAGGATGGGTGCCAGAGTAAGCTCGCGGCCGTCCGCCCACACTCGGATGCAATCGTCTTGTTTGGCGGTCACACAAATGCGCTGCGCCGGACGCAGACCCAGCGCGAGGATCTGCCGGTAAACCGCCGGCGGCTCGTCCTCGATGTGCGTGATCACCAAGATCGCGTTGGTTGGCGCGATGTAGAGTGGCGCGCCGGCATCGGCCTCAAGTTCGCCGTCGGGCCACGGGATAGTGTCACCGTGCGGATCGGTCAGCGGATGCCCGAGTCGCGCCTCGAGCGCGCTCGCCTCTTGCGGCGTCAGCGCATGCTCCTTGTGCTCGGCGAGTTTGTGCCACTGCGCCTCGTCCACACTGGTCTCATCCGCGAGATAACGCTCCCACAGGCGGTGCGCGCGCACCACGTGCAACGCCAGTTCACGCCCCGCCGGCAGCAAGGCCAAACGGCCGGCCGTGTGCGTGACTAAGCGGCGCTGCTCCATGTCGCGCAGTAATTCCGCGGCCGCATCGGCATTGATGCGCAGGGCGCCAGTCACCCCGGTGATCGTCGGTGGCTGACCGTTGACCTCGCATTTGAGGATGTGCTTGAGCGCGTCCTCGCGCCGCACGCGGTCCCGATCGCGCCGCACGGCCCGCCAATGCGCCAGCACGCCGTGGCGCGGCCACAGCAACAGGCCGGCGATCAGCAACAGGGCGAAAATCAACGAGGTGGTTTCCATAGCGATTCAGGCCGCGGCCCCCACCACGATTTTGGCCGCCGCGGGCAACCCGAGCGTGAGCTCCTGCCCCGGCTTGGTCTCGCATCGCACGACGCCGCCAGCCGCGTCGCGTTGCAGCACCTTCACCCGCGCCCCGGGCTTGAGCCCGCAGTCCTGCGCGTAGGCGAGAAAATCCGGCGATTGGTCGAGAATCCGCGCGACGCGCAGCGGCTTGTTGGCCGCGCAAGTTTCCAGCGTGGCCTGCCGGGCCGTGTCGGCGATGCGACCCTCCGCATCGGGAATCGGATCGCCGTGGGGATCGGTCGTCGGATGATCCAGAAATTCGTCCATGCGCGCCAAGACCCGGTCCGACACGGCATGCTCCAGTGCTTCGGCTTCGTCGTGCACTTCGGACCAGTCCATCTTCAGCGTCCGCACCAGAAACGTTTCCACCAACCGGTGCTTGCGCAAAACGCCCAACGCCAGCGCGCGCCCCACCGGGGTGAGCCGCACGCCTTGGCGTGCTTCGTGGGCAAGGAGCCCTTGCGCCGCCATCGCCTTGACCATTGTCGTCACCGTGCCGGGCACGACGGCGAGCGCCTCCACCAAGGCCCCCATCGGCACAATGCCACCGTGCGCCTGTTCATGCAGGAGCGCCGCCTTGAGATAGTTTTCGACCGTGCTGGAAGCCATGTGTTTATTGCGATTATTCGGTCATACTATTTTGATTACTCAAAATACAAGAGGAAATTATCCCTAGGCGATGACTCGCCAATGTTCAGCGGGGCCACACTTCCGACTTGCCGGCACCACCCCCGCGCCAACACTGCGCGCGATGTCGAAAAATTTCGCGCGCATCGTCTTCGCTCTGACTGCCACCTTCTTCGCGGCGTTTTTCATCTGGCCCATCATCCAGATCTTGCAGGGCGGCTTTATCGACGCGGATGGCCGGTTCACCACCGCCTACCTCACGGCGCTACTGGCTGACCCGCTCTATCTGGACGGGCTCAAAAACTCCTTCCTGCTGGCCTGCGCCACCACGTCGCTGACGCTACTCATCGCTCTGCCGCTCGCCTTCATCTCCGACCGCTTTTTATTTCCCGGCAAGAATCTCCTCGGCTCACTCATTCTCGTTCCGATGATTCTGCCGCCCTTCGTCGGGGCCATCGGCATTAAGCAGATTTTCGGGCAATACGGCGCGGTAAACAGCCTGCTGATCGCGCTCGGGCTGCGGCCGGAGGGTTGGACCTTCGACTGGTTTGCCGCGAACCAGTTCTGGGGTGTGGCGGTTATCCAGGCGCTCTCGCTCTATCCCATCATTTACCTCAACGCGGTCGCGGCGCTGGCCAACATCGATCCGGCCATGGAGGAGGCCGCGCAAAATCTCGGCTGCACCGGCTTCCGGCGGTTTTTCAAGATCACCCTGCCGCTCATCAAGCCGGGCCTGTTCGCCGGCGGCACCATCGTCTTCATCTGGTCGTTCACCGAGCTCGGCACGCCACTGGTGTTCGACTACGCGCGCGTCACCTCGGTGCAGATTTTTTACGGCCTGAAAGATATCGGCGGCAACCCGTTCCCCTTCGCGCTGGTCGCCGTCATGCTCGGCTGCTCCGTGCTGCTCTACGCGCTCGGCAAGGGACTGTTTGGCCGTGACGGCCACGCGATGATGGCCAAGGCCACGAGCACGGGCGGTCCACGCGAACTCTCACCCGCGCGCCGCTGGCTCTGCACCGCGATGTTTGGCGGCGTCACGCTTATTGCCATCTTGCCGCACCTCGGCGTGGTGCTCGTGGCGTTCTCCGACGACTGGTATGGCACGGTGTTGCCCCACCGCCTCACGCTGGAGAACTTCGGCATCGCCTTGGGCCACGATCTCACCGTCCCAGCGATCGCCAACAGTCTGAAATTCGCCAGCATCTCGACCTTGATCGACATCGTGCTCGGCATTGCCATCGCTTACGTGGTCGTGCGCAGCAAGGTCCGCGGCCGACAGATCCTCGATTTTCTCGCCATGATGCCACTCGCGGTGCCAGGCCTCGTGCTGGCGTTTGGCTATCTCGCGATGTCGCAGGAGGGAAAGTTCTTCGCCTTCATCAACCCGATCGAAAACCCGACGGTGTTGCTCATCATCGCCTACTCGGTCCGCCGCCTGCCCTACGTCGTGCGCTCCGCCGCCGCGGGCTTCCAGCAAACCAGCGAGACCCTCGAAGAGGCTGCGCAAAATCTCGGCTGCCCGCCGCTCAAGGCCACGTTTAAGATCACACTGCCACTCATCACCGCCAACCTGATCGCCGGCGGGTTGCTCGCTTTCGCATTCGCGATGTTAGAAGTGTCCGACTCGCTCATCCTCGCACAGAAACAACTCTATTACCCCATCACCAAGGCCATCATGGAGCTCTTCCAACTGCTCGGCGACGGCAAGTTTATCGCCAGCGCGCTCGGCGTCTGGGCGATGGCCTTCCTCGGCGTCACTATCGTCGGCATGAGCCTGCTGCTCGGCAAAAAGCTCGGCGCGATTTTCAGAGTGTGATTGCCCACGGAACACACGGAATGCACGGAAACCTGCGCATTGTCATTCTGAGCGCTGCGAAGAATCCAGTGAATCGGTGTCACGCGGCTGAGCTAATGGATGCTTTGCTTCGCTCAGAATGGCATGAACGCGGGATCCCGCAGCCCCCTCGATGATCCACCTTCTTCTCGCCTCCCTCGTCTGGGCCTTTTCCTACGGACTGATTAAAGGCGAACTCGCCGGACTCGACGCGACAGCCGTGGCGGTGATCCGCCTCGCATGCGCCGCAGTGGTTTTCCTGCCGTTCCTGCGCATAAGAAAAATTCCCGGCCGTCAGGTGTGGCGGCTTGGCGCGATCGGCGCGGTGCAATTCGGCGTGATGTATATCGCCTACCTCAAGGCCTTCGCATTTCTCGCCGCGCACGAGATCGTCCTGTGCACGATATTCACCCCGGTCTATGTCGCCCTGCTGGATGGCGCGCTGGAACGTGCTTGGCGCTGGCGGCATCTCGGTGCCGCGCTCCTCGCGCTCGTGGGCGCGGGAGTTATTCTCTGGCACCGCCCGCCGGGTGGCAACGTCACCACGGGCTTTTTGCTCTTGCA
>JADLBI010000267.1 GCA_020847775.1 Opitutaceae bacterium | reverse complement strand
TGCTCTGCCGGGGCTTTGTCCGGCTCTGATTTCCGTCTCATCGTTCGCTCCTTGGCGGTGACGATGAACCAGAAATCCTCCCTTCCTCAACTCAGCCGACTTGTCTCAAGGGTGCTGACGGCGGACACCAACCACTCATTGCTTCAGTATCGCCGCCAACGACCTGGCACTGATTGCGCCGCCGCGTTCTGTGTCCAGGGTGGCAATCGTGCTCAGCACAGCGTGGGATCGACGCGAGGGGTTTGTCGCCACTATGCGTGCTGTATCTTCTAGCGCCCGCCAGGCATCCGCGCGACCGTGCGCGAGATAGAACCCCATTAGGTAGAAATCGAGCACGGGTGTTGCCTCCGGCAGTTGATCGCGTATCCACAAGTGTTCCTGTGTGCTCGTGCCGAATCTGCGATCGCGAGGATTCTCACTCGCACGGAGTTTCTCTCTATCTTCATTCGCTGCAGCTTCGATGCGATCCCAAAGCGCATCGGCCGGCGGGTGGTCTGCTACGACTCCAGCAAGGCGGCAGAATTGCCGGATAAATGTTCGCAACGAGGTGTTGCTCGCAATCTCGTCGCGCAATCCGTGATGCTCTGATAGAAGCAGTAGTCTGCTCGCGACGGGCCGCCGCACCTGAAGTGGCACGCGGGTGAAGGCTCGCTCAAGTTCGCTCAATGACACCGTTGTTGGGGACGCGCGCCGTCGACGTTTCTTACCCAAGATCGCAACTAGCTGAAGTATCGGCACTATCAGTATTGCCAACGCCGCAACAGCGGCTAGCACACTAAGCGCGATCTGGACGCCCCCTCGATATGGCGTGGGAAGCCACTCCGTGAGGCTCGCCAAGATTCCCCAAGCGTCGTCCATAACTGTGCCCTCCGGACGATCCTTGCGCGCGCGACCGTCCCAAGGCAACACCGCAAAGCTATGGGCGACGCGCATTCGCGCGCCAGACGGTGCGCAAAACGGTTCGCAGGAATGTGCGCCGTCGTCTCTACTAGAGTTTCCAGCCAGTTCTCTATCGCAACCCACGGCCTAATGGGCGGCGGGCATGAGTGCTAAACCGCCGCCAAGCTCAAGAAGCCACGAGCGTCGTAGGACTGCCATTGCTTTGTTTCGGGTTGGAGAATCTTGACCTTGCTCCAATCGTTCGCGGGTGAAGCGTCCTCCACGGAGATACCACGCGTAATCTTGTAGTCTGGCGTCCGCGCATGATCGACGAGTAGTTGGCGAGAGGAAATGATCTCGCGAACGAGGAAAAGGCCAGGGTAATCTTGTACTAAGAGCACGGCGCCCATTGTTGGCTTAGGGCTAGGAGATTGAACCAACTTCTTGGCGGTTGGCTTAGGCTCGACAAACCAAGAGAATCCACACGCCGCACAACGGACCGTCCGACCATCGCCTATGCGGCTAGCGGCCAGGTAATATCGTGTTGAGCACCCGCTACAAACAACGGCGTTCTCGTTTCCAACATCATCCTCATCCGGCAGTTCATCAAGCAGCGCCTCATCTGACAAATCCGCGTCAGAGTCTTCGTCGTCAGCGTCTACGTAGTCCAACGGCTCATCCAGAAGCACTTCATCCAGTGTTTCGTTGTAGACAGCGGGTGCTGCGACCGGCTGGACGAACCAAGAATGGCCGCAGTTGGCGCAAAGTACCGACCCTCCAGTCGAAGTGCGACTCGTGTCGACTTCTAGCTGGGCTGAACAACCCAAGCATGTCACTCCATGGTCGCTGACGTTTGTCGTCCGGTCGCGCAGGACGGTTGGCTCGGCGACTGTCGGCCATGCCTCTTTCAGCGAGGCAGGGCGAACGGTCGCGGTCGACGTGGCTGCATTTAGATGGACTAACTGCGGCGCTTGCTGCGAGCTGTACACCCGGCCTGCAACTCGAATGCCATCATAGGTAAGCAGCGGAAGGTCATCTGCGATTGCGACGACGCTGATCGGGCTTCTGCACACGAGTAAGGACTGCCCGTGAAAATCGAAACGGTACCCAGTTTCGTCGTTCGCTGTGTAATTGGGGATCGCGAAGGCGCTAATCTTGAGTCCATCCGCGTCGAAGACCACCGTATAGCGATCCGCTACAGGCGCAGGCCCCCATGCAGACAGCCCTTTGTTGCCGATGGTCCAACCGTTCGCGCGATTAATGCGATCCACCGCCATCTGGGTATTTCTGGACCCATAGACCGCGAGCAATGAACTATTCCTGCTCAGGTTGCTGTTGCTGTACAGTTCGGAGAGATCTGCGGTTGCGGCCTCATTGGCTCGGGTAAGAAATACGACTGCTGTCAGATCGACAGGCACCTGACTGCGTTGCAGTGCCGCCAGAGTTCCGGCGTAGCAATCAATCACAAACAGTCTTCCCGCCGCTCCTACCGCAAAAACGGGGCGCGAAGTTTCGTTCGCACTCGCCACCGCCCAAAGGACATCACGATCCGGAAAATCATTCTTGGATGCGATGTTGGTCTTAAAGTTTCTGCTGAGCTGACCTAGTTCTACAAACTTTGCAGCGATGCCCACGAAGTCCGCGAATTTGCCCGTTAGGCGAACGAGGGTGTCTAAACCACTAATGATCGAGTCGAGTTTCAGTGTGATTAGATTGTACTGAACATGCTGGGTGTTGGTCACCTCGACAGAAATGTTGGTCTGGGACGCGTTCAGGGAGCCGACTACGTCATTTAACCCCTCAATGACTTCGGTCTTCATCACTGAAGATGTTTGGATCGCCGCCGCCGTGACTTCCTTCGCAGTCTTGCGTTCTTCGCCAAGACGCTGAATGTTATCTTGTTGTGTCACTCGCTTGCTGGTGTCGGCCGCCCGATCACCCGCGCGCTTCACACTCGTCTCCACTTCTGTGCGGTCGGGATAGTACACGGTAGTGACGGTACGCTCGGCGTCCGCATCTCTGTTCGACTCTTGACGTTGGACGCTGCGGCCCTCCCGGAGGTGCGCTAGTCGATCCTCAAGGTCTACGACAAGCTGTTCCAGGCTCTTCTTCTTCTGCTCGACGAGTTCGAGTGCTTCCAATGCCAAACGCAGAATTTGCGTTGCCGAGGCTCTATGGTCCTCAAGTTCTCGGCGCTGATAGGCGCTTTCGACGAAAGCGGCGCGATTGCTGCGGGGATCAATGAAGGACATCAGCGCACCCTGACAGAACTCATAACGAATGCCTGTCGTGGATTGGTGTGTCAAAGGAAACGCAGGCAACACCCCGAGATGTCTTGGTGGCTAAATATTTCAGCCAGGAAAGACCTGTCCGAGCACCAAGACTCTGTGTTGTCTCGCGGACGGTTCGTCACACGGTTTGCGAATGTAGTGATCGCGCGAAAATTGCGGCGCTGCAACGGAAGTTGTCATGCCAACCCACCGCCCACGCAGCGGCGGCTTGGGCTAATCCAGCTCCCCGCGCGCCCAGGCTTCGAGGTCCGCTGGCTTGATGAAGCGCCCATCAGGCGCGCGCATGCGGACCCGAATGGGCCAGCCCACGGATAGCACTGCCCAAGCGGTCTGCGCGCTATCCATGAGCACGGGAGGCGGTCGATCATCGCGGTTGAGGCCGATCAGGCGCGCGTGGTTTGAGTAAGCAGGAAGCTCGTAGCGCAATATGGCGAGCGCGGCGGGAAAGTGCGTGCCCTCGCGCTCACACAGCTCGCGAATAAAAGCGGCGCGCGCCATTTGCGCACCTCGTCGGCAAGCGGCAACGACTCGCCACGTGTCTTCTCCTACAGCGCAGGACGCATGGTCTTGCGTAATAGGAACGGGAACGAACGCTCGTTTCACGCGACGGCACCGCTATGAAGATCGTGAAGTTTGCGCATGGTCTGGTCAGTTACCAGGAGACGGTCGTAGGCTTGCTCGTAAGTTTCACCGCGTTTTTGGTGCAACCTAGCATGCGCGGTCATCACCTCGGCGATATCGGCACGCTTCCCCACCGTTGGCAGGAGTGGCGCGGACTCGTAGGCTTTGTGTAAGGTAGCGATGCGAGTGTCGTTCGCGCTCCAAAGACGCGCCAGCGCGCTTGCGACGGACTCACCGGCTTGGGCGGCGGTAGCTGCGACATCGAGCATGGCACTCCCATAGACGTCACGCGCGTACAGGTGCGGTGTCGCTCCACCTTTGGCCAAGCGATCAGCCTCCGCGAGTACAAGTTGCCACGATGGTTTCATTGTTCGCTTGGCTCCGAGGGCATCTGCATGCGATTGCGCCGCTGCCGATAGTTGCCGGTTACGCGCTGTACCGCGCGCGACGCATCGGCACCGCCGACTGCGCAGAGCGCGTCGAGCACATTGGTCACAACGCGCTCCCAGCGCTCGCCAGCTGCAACGGCGTTACTGGCTGACTGTGCCAAGGCGCTTATGGCGTCGTTCAGGCTCATGCCTCGGCCTCCAGGGCTGGCAACGGTGTTGCGGCTTCGTTTGCCTCGGCCAGTGGTCGGCGGTGGGCCATGGTGGCTCTAGGTCCGCCCAGGGCGGTCGCTAGCCTGGGGGCCTGTGCCCAGGCAGCAAAACGCACCGCTCGGCTTGTACGGGTCGCCAGGAGCCGTGCCTCCTCGGGGCTTGCGGCGTCGGCCGCGCGCAGCTTGGTGGCAAGTTCAGGCTGTAGGTCGGCGTACTCGGCAAAGGCGCGTTCGGCGTCGGCAAGCGCCCGATCCAGGCCGCGCGCTGCTTTGGCGCGTTGCTCAGCCAACTTGTGCGCCTCGCGAGCAGCGGATTGTTTGCGAGCGCGTTCTTCGGTGGCCACCGCCTTATCCAACCGCACCCGCGCGCCAGCGAGCGCCGCGTCAATCTCTGCCAGCCGTGTCTGTGCGTCCAAAGCCTCGCGCGCCAGGCGGTTGCGCTCCGATTTGGCGTGATTGTCCGTCTCTGCATCGAAAGCGAGTTCAGCGGCCCTCTGGCGCGCCTGTGTTGCGTGCGCTGTGAGAGCATCCCGTTCGCCCTCAAGCGCGTTTATTCGTTCGCGGAAATTCTCAGATGTCATTCCGTGGAGCATAACGGTGCCTCAATCATTGATGCTTGCAGGGCGGCACCGAGGCCGTGTTCGAGCATGGCGAAGCCGCTGCCATCATCGGTCAGGTCCAAAGAAACCGGCGCGGGCTTGCCGCTGAGTAGTTCGACGGCGCGAAGCATGATGCCTTCAAGCTCCTCCAAGTCAGCCAGAGACATTCGCGCCAGCGCTGCTCGGAATTGCGAGACGGCTTCGCCGTTGCTTGGGCCTACGAAATTGTTGAGGGCGATGCGGCTGCCTTCCCGGTATTGCGGGAGCAGACCTTTCACACGCAGTTCGAGCAAGCGGTCGCTGTAGCGCCGTGCGGTGCCCACCACGCGCTCGCGATAGCGTCCGCCGTAAATAGGTTCTTCCCAGCCCTCGACAGCGCGGCGATGCAACTCGTACTCCACCGCAGCTCGCGCTTCTTCAAGCGCGGCGTCCCATGCTGCGGCGAAGTCCGGGTCACTTGCGCGTGCATCGCGGAAAGTCTGAACGGCCCCAGAGGTGGCGTGGGGACTGGCGCGTCTTGCGGCGCGCGAGACGATGCCGTGTGCGCTGAGTTCTTCGAGAAAAACTGCTCTGCGTTTCTCGGTTAGCTCCATGTCAGCATTTTAGTCCCGCGTTCCCCGCGGACAAACGAATGTCCTCGTGTTGGCGAGAGTGTTTTCTGGCGTCGCAGGGATGCACGCTCCAAACGGTCGGTTTGGCGTGACATCCGCGCGTCGGAACTCAAGGACTGGGGTTTGGGGGTTTAATGGGGTTTGGCCCATACACGCCATACGCGGGTACACATACGCAAGAACGCAACAACGGTGTTTCCGGGAAATTCCCCTGCGTATGAATAAACCCTATTAAACCCCCAAACCCTAATCCGTCAGAAAGGCGGCTGTGCGCTTGGGATGAAATCGCCACTCGGCAATAGCCGCTCAACCCGCCACAAGTGGCCACGGGACTCGTCAGTTTGAGCAACTACGAGGCGGCGTCCACCGGCGATGCGATTCTGCCATTTGGCGAAGCGCTTTCCGATGCGCTTCGCTTTGCCCCCGCAATCGAGCAGTTCGCCTAGCTCCCCGATTGGCGTGCGCATGTCAGCAGCACGCGCAATGTCGCGTGTACGCAGATCGCCAAGCGAATGCTCGTCCCAATGCCGTAGAACATCGGCCCAGTCCTCGACGTCACTCGACATCGTATCTGGCTCTTTGAGCCCGTCACCGGGATCGATGCCCGTTGCTGCGAGCACCGCGTCCTGCACTATGGTCCAATCTTCATACGAGCCGACGGCTTTGGCGCGGCCACGCGGAGCAAGTTGAAGCAACCGCAGCGCTGACATCACCATGCTGCGATGGTTGCGGAGTGTCTCGTCTTCCGGGTGGAAGTCAAACTCACGTGCTTGCGGATTTTCGATACCAGCATCAATGCGACACACCAACATTCTGCGTGGCATGTCCGGTCCCAAAGCGAGATTGTTGCCGGTAGCCAGCACAAGCGTACGCGTCGAGAATGGCGTGCTGTTGGTCGAGCCGAGCACCCGAACAGCGACGATTTCCGACGTGAGCATCGCGCAGAGTTTGTCGCCTTCGAGCGGTGCGTTCACATTGTCGATAATCAAGACCGGATCACCAGCATACAGCGCCGAATCCAGGCGCCTCTCAAACTCCGCAGGGTCGTGCGGACAAGTAATCAGCGGTGGTCTGTGACCGAGTGCGAGTATTCCGCAGCACCTAGCCAGCATGGTTTTACCGGTGCCGTATGACGTCGCCGAATAGGCGAAGCCCGGTGCAAGCCTCAGCATTGGGCGGAGAATGGCGGTGAGCATCGCAGCAAGATGCACAGCGCGATCGCGAGGCGAAGCAAATGGAACCTCGCGGAATGGGCGCAGAAGGATTTCGGCCAGTATCTTTGCATTATTCTCGCTACGCACTGGCCAGTCGCCATCTAGCGCAAAGTATATACCGGTGGACGTATCGTATCCTGACTCCGAACAGATCGAGCCATCGCGCCGGAGCGTTGGCGCGCGGCTGATACCCGTGAGGCGTGGTATCGGCAACCATTCGCCGTTGCTGAGGTACGCGCTGCAAAAAGCATGCGGTAGAACGATGGCCTTCGGGCCGTCTTCAGTAGAACGCAAAACAGCGTGTTGCTCGTGAACGATCATTTGCAGGCGGCCCCAACTTAGCTTGCGGATGCCGGCATGACCGGCGTATCGCTGAATCTGATCGAGGTCGAAGCCTTCGGCTTCGCGAATGAAGACCTCTACGAGTTCTCCGTTGCGCTCAAACACGTGTGCTGTCGTGTGCGACGCGAGTACAGCGTTCACGCGCTGCATGGATTCATAGGGGTTGACGGCGTCAAACTCGATGGTTCTGGTGTTGGTATCGACTGCCGCGAATGCGCGCTCGATCTGTCGTCGGGCATATCGGTCTGCGCCGCGTTTCTTATCCAGCACGCTTTCGGAGATCGCCCAGGTCTTATCTGTGATAATTCCGTAGATCAGTTCAGCCGGCACGTTTGCGCGAACTAAGCCGCAAACGCAGTCGAACAGCCAACCGCTACGGCTATCATCTCCGCACTTTGACCCTTCAGTCTCTCTCAGATCGCCTGTCGCGATTAGCGCTTTTATGCGCGCTGCCACATTCCATTCATCGAGTTGTTCCAGATCGCAGAGGCGAACGCCGCTGCCTATGTCAATGTGTCTGCATTTGCCCTTTGTTGATTGCAACGTCTCAGGTGCCTGCTTGAAATCCCCGAGCGGATAGACGCGATCTATGGCAAGCTTCACCACATGAGCTATCGCCTTGACCCGACCTTTCTTGCGCTTCTGCTCGTCAGGCAGATTCACGGTATAGGGCAGGCGCATTACGCGATCGACGTTGTGGCAGGTATCGCCACCGAACGTTTGTTCCAGCGTCTTATTGAACCGCTCAAAGTCAGCAGCGCGCTCTGTGTTGCCGTCGAGGAGGTACGGGTTCTTCAGCTGCCAGAACGCCTGATACCCGCCGCCGCTGAATGACCCAGCCCCTTCAAACGCGTCCGACCTGAGCGTTAGGATGGACCGAGAAATTGGAGGGAAAACATGCCTCGCAAGCGCTACACGCCCGAGGAGATCGTCGCGAAACTTCGCCAAGTTGAAGTG
>JADLBI010000266.1 GCA_020847775.1 Opitutaceae bacterium | reverse complement strand
TCAATCGTTGGCTGTCCCCGCTGCTCCAATGGTTCTGTCTCACCTTTTTCAATGTCGCCCGGACCTCGCGCCAACCCGCTAAAACCTCACCCGCCCCCCCCGTCTCCGTCGTCAGCCCCGCGCGCACCGAGGCCGGCACCATCGAGGCCGCCGTCCTTCGCACTCCGGACATGGGCGCGGGCACCGAACTCATCTTCGTCGAGGGCCACTCCACCGACCACACCTGGTCTGAGATCCAACGTGTCCAAGACGCCCATCCCGAACGTGCGATCAAAATCCTGCGGCAAACCGGCCGCGGCAAGGGCGACGCCGTGCGCGCCGGTTTCGCCGCCGCCACCGGCGACATCCTCATGATCCTCGACGCCGATCTCACCATGCCGCCCGAGGAACTGCCGAAATTCTACGACATTCTCGCCCGCGGCCAAGCCGACTTCGCCAACGGCGTCCGCCTCGTTTATCCGATGGAAAAGGAGGCCATGCAGTTCCTCAATCTCTGCGCCAACAAAACCTTCGGCCTCATCTTCACCTGGCTGCTCGGCCAGCCCGTCAAGGACACACTCTGCGGCACCAAGGTGCTCTCCCGCGCACACTACGAAGCCCTCGCCGCCAACCGCGCCTATTTCGGCAACTTCGACCCCTTCGGCGATTTCGACCTGCTCTTCGGCGCCGCCAAACTGAACCTCAAAATCGCCGACGTGCCCATCCGCTACAAAGAGCGCACCTACGGCTCCACCAACATCCACCGTTGGAGCCACGGCTGGCTCCTCCTCCGCATGGTGTGTTTCGCCGCCCGCAAACTCAAATTCGTCTGAGCCCGGAACAATGTCGTAGAGCGTTTCAACTATAGTCATGCTCGTTTTCCTTCCCTGTCATTCTGACGCGAAGCCGAAGAATCCAACCGGTGTCCCGCTGCGATGGATGCACTGGATTCTTCGCTGACGCTCAGAATGACAAAAAGTGTGGGCGCAGATTTCTTTGAGCTGCTTTAGAGGTGGGCGCGCATCCCGCGGACGCGGGAGGCGCGCCTGACGGGCACAGGGACGTGCCCGTCCACCAGTCAATGCTGAACCCGCGGCCAACCGACAATAGGCTTCACAAGCCATGCTCCCCGATGGTTGAGTGGGTGCACGCCGATGTCCGCTCCCACCCAGCCGGTTGACCACCAACAGCTCCTCCGCCAGCAGCTCATTCTGGCCCAGGCCCGCATCTTGGATTTGGAGGATTTGCGCGATGAGTTGCAGCCGCGCATCGCCACGCTGGAATCGTTGCTGCGCGAGGCGCAACAGCTCGCCGACACCAAGGCGGAACAAGCGGATCACCTCGAGCGCGCCCGCGCCGACCTGCAGGCGCAATACGAACACATGCGCCATATGCAGCATGTCACTAACACCGCCTTGGAGGGAACCCGCGCGCAACTGGCCGCGGCGAGCGAATCCATCGCCCGGCTCGAGCAAGCGCAATCCGGCCTGTTGCTCCAGCTTGGCCACACCCATGACGAGCTGGGCCACGCCCATGAACACATCCGTGGTTTGCGCGCTGACGCCGCTGCGCTTACCGCGCGCGTCTCCAAACTCGATGCGGAACGCCGCGCCATGCAAAACTCCCGCAGTTGGCGCTGGACCGCGTGGCTCCGCGGCCTCGAACGCGCCCTAGCCCGCCGACCATGACCCCCGCATTTTCGGGCGAATTGGAATCCGAGAAACCCCTGCGCGCCCCGCGCGGCAAGGTCGATCTTCGCGGGTGGTGCGCCGGCGAGGACAAAGCACCGGCGGAAATCCGACTGCACAACGGCAGCCACATCATCGCGGCCACCCTCGGTGCACCCCGCCCCGATCTGCCCCCTGGCGCCCGCGCCTTCGCTTTGCGCGGACAACTTCCTGCCGGCGTGCATTGGGCGGAATTCCAAGCGCGCTCGGCGGATGGCGCCTGGCTGACATTTCGCCAGTATTCTCTTCGGGCCACCGCGGCTGGGCTCGTTGGCCAGATTGAATCACACCCACCAGACAAAACCATCACCCAGCGCACCCACCTGCATGGCTGGATTCAGACCGACCGTAGCCAAATCGAGTCGCTCGCACTACACTACGGCCACCAATCCATCCCCTGCGAGCTCGGTGTCACGCGCCTTGACGCCGCCGAGAAATGCGCCGCCGCCCAGCCCGCCATCGCATTCAAAACGCGTTTTATCTTAAGCGCGGGCCGGGGCGCGATCCGCCTTGTCGCCAAGCTCGTTGATGGCTCGCGCGCAATTCTACGCACGGGCCTGCAAGTAGAGATAGGCACCGACGAAAACCACGGCCCCGACTTCAACTTCGCCGCCGAATGCCTTGCCTTGCCTCGGCAAACTATACCGACCATACCCCCGCCTCCCTCCACCGACCGTCCGCTGAATGTCTGCTTCATTCTGCACGGCAGCTTCGCCGCCAACAGCGCGCTGCATGTGACCGCGCTGGCCAACGAACTCTCCCTCGCCGGGCACGGCTGCGTCGTCGCGGTCACCCACGACCTCGAGACATTTCAGCACCTGCGCGCGCCCCGGTTTGAACCGGTGCTGCATGCCCGCGCGAGCCACGGCGTGATATTTCCCGACGGCCGCGGCCCCGACCTGATTCACGCTTGGACCACGCGCGAGCAGGTGCGGCGGCTCGCCGAATCCTTGCGGAGCCGCCATCACGCCAAACTCATCGTGCATCTCGAGGACAACGAGCAGACCGTCGCCGCCGCCGAGCTCGGCCGTGATGCCGCTTCGCTCCAAGCGATGCCCGACGCGGAACTCGATCGGCTCATCCCGCCCCACCTCACGCACCCGCACCGCGGTCCCGCCTTCCTTGCTTCCGCCGATGCCGTCACGTTAATCACGGAATCACTCGCCGATTTCGTCCCGCCCACATTACGCCGGATCGTGCTCTGGCCCGCCGCGGACGAGCGTTTTTTCCACCCGCGCCGCGCTCCGGCCGATTTTCTAGGCATCTGGAAACGTCGCCCGGATGAAACCGTGCTCTTTTACCACGGCAACGTCCACGCCGCCAACGCCGCCGAGATGCGCGAACTCTATCTCGCCGTGTTCCAGCTCAATCGCGCGGGGCAGATCACGACCTTGCTGCGCACCGGCCTGGATTCGGTCGATTTTCTCGGCGCCGACGCGGCCGCCTGCGCCCCGCATGTCATCGAGCTCGGCTTGATCAGCGGCCATCACCGCCTGCCCGATCTCATGGCGCTCGCTGATATTTTCGTGCAGCCCGGCGTGGACGACGCGTTCAACCACTACCGCTTCCCTTCGAAACTGCCCGAATTCTTTTCCATCGGACGTCCCGTGATCCTGCCGCGCACCAATCTCGGCGCGCAACTGCGCCATGGTGTGGATGCCTTTGTGCTCGATCGCGCCGACGCCACCGGCATCGCCCACGCCGTCGCCACGCTACGCGCCGATCCAGCACTCGCCGCCCGGCTGGGCGCGGGTGCCATTGCCTTTGCCCGTGAAAATTTCAGCTGGCGAGGCGCGGCCGAGAAACTGGCCTTGTTCTATGCCGGTCTTGTCGCACGCTGAATCCATGACCTCATCGCCGCGCCCCGCCCGACTCCGCCTGACCGGTGGCCGCGGCCGCTTGGCCGCGCTCATTGCCGATTATTTTCGGGCACCACGCCACCACGTTGAGCTCTACTCCCGCACTCAAGGTGACGGGTTCGGCGATTTGGCGCGGCTTTGCCAAGAAACGGACTGGACGTGTCGAGACACGTTGTTGCATCTGGCTTGGAGCACGCTGCCCGCCACTTCCGAGCAGCATCCTGGCCGCGAAGCCGAGGTTGACCTGCCGCTGCTCGATTCGCTGCTGCAAAGCCTCACCCGACTGCCATCCGCGCGACGCCCACACCTGGTTTTCTTTTCCTCCGGCGGCACCATTTACGGCAACGCCCCCGGCCGCCCCAACCGCGAGGATGATCCCTGCCACCCCATCGGAAATTACGGTCGCGCCAAGCTGGCCGCCGAGGCGCGCATCAACGCCGCGATCGTCCAACACGGTCTGGCGTGCACGATTCTGCGCATTTCCAACCCATATGGCTACCCGGTGCCATTCGCCCGGGCCCAAGGCGTCATCCCGCATGCCATCAGCGCGGCGGCCGAAGGCAAAACACTGCGACTCTGGGGCGACGGACACGCGCGCAAGGATTTTCTCTATCACACCGATTTTCTCGCCGCGCTCGACCTCGTCATCACCCAGCGCCCCATCGGCTCTTTCAATCTTTGTGCCGGGGAGTCGCACTCCATCCGGGAGGTGATTCAGCTGGTTGAGCGGCACACGGGGCGTCACGTGGTGCTCGAACACGCCCCGGCTCCATCGTGGGATGTCACCGACAGCTGTCTGGACCCCGCGAAGCTATGCCGCGTGATCGCTTGGCGGCCCCAAGTTTCGCTTGAAGAAGGCATTCGCCGTTCCGTCGCGGGTGCCATCGAACACTGAAATGAAGCAAACCGGCCACCGCCCCGACCGCGCTTTGTGGCTGCTGTTTTTCGCTGTGGCCGCCTTGGCGGTGTTTCTGCTCACGCTCTCGTGGCGCGCCTCGATTCTCGATCGTTACGAATTCCGACAGCTCCAGACCGCCTTGACCGCGTATTGGCTGGCCCATGACGGTTGGTCTCTCGCCTACCCGACACCACTCTTCGGCCCGCCCTGGTCCATCCCGATGGAGTTTCCATCCTATCAGATGTTGGTCGCCGGGTGGCACCAGTTCACCGGGATGCCGTTGGAACAAAGTGGACGGCTGCTCAGCATCGCCATGCTCATTTTTAGCCTGCCGGCGCTGCACGACTTGCTGGCCGTCACCCGGCTTGCGCATTCGCGCCGGCTAATCGTGCATCTGGCCGTGCTTACCGCGCCGGTGTATTTGTTCTACGGCCGCGCGTTTATGATCGAAACCACCGCCGTTTGCGGCGGCGTCTGGTTTCTGGCGCTGCTGCGGCGTTCGCTGGATAGCCCAAACGCATTTTGGATTATCGCCACCACCTTGGCCGCGGTCTTCACCGCCCTGACAAAAATCACCACCTGGATCGTGTTCGCCCTGCCTGCCGCGGTTTTGGTCTTGGCCGCATGGCGCGCGACGGCGCCACACCAGCGGCTTCGATTACTGCCCGCCGCGGCGCTTCCTGCCGTCGTCGGTCTGATGGTTGCCTGGTGGTGGGTGCGATTCGGGGACCACGTGAAAGACTCCAATCCGTTCACCGGATTTCTCACGTCGCGCGAACTGCACACGTGGAATTTCGGCACTTGGTCGCTGCGGTGGGACTGGTCGTTCTGGCTACACCTGCAAGAAACCGTCAACGACCACAACCTCTCCGCTGGAGCTCTGGCTGTCGCCCTGCTGAGCGCGACCTTCGCGCCGCTCCGTGCGCGCCTCACGGCAGTCGCGGCCTGCGCGGGTTTCATCTCCGGCCCCCTCGTCTTCGCCAATCTCTACCACCTGCACGATTATTACTATACCGCCAACTGCCTCCTGCTCGTGGGTTCCGCGGGACTAATGATCGCCGCCAGCTGGGACGACCCGCGCCTGCCGCGCGGCACCAACTGGCTCGCGCTCACGCTCCTGCTCGGCTTCCAACTTCACGCCTATTATCGCGGCTATTATTCGCACCATCGCCATCCCGCCCCTGCGCCTCCCGGGCTGGCTGCGTTGGTGCGCGATCATACGCCGCCCGACGGCGTGGTGCTCATCTACGGCGCCGACTGGAATCCCATGCTGCCCTATTACATGCAACGCCGCGCCGTGATGGTGCCCGGCGAACGTGAAAACGACACCGCCGTGCTCGACCAAGTGCTCGCCCGTCTGCCGCCCCACGCCATTTCCGCTCTCATCGTGCATGGCCCGCGACTCCGGGCGGAACGCGGCTTCGGCCCCGGCCGCGCGCGGCAATTCGGCCTTGATCCCGCCCCCGCCGCGCAGTCCGCCGATGACGACTTGTATTTGTCCACAGAAACCGACCTCGGGCCCCACCCACCGCGCGACGTCACGGTATTGCGACAAGCAGCCAGCGCGGATTGGGCGGATGGCTTGAAAGACGAAGCGATGAGCGGCCTGCCGCTCGATTTGTTTTCACCAACCCCGACTGCCTTGCGCGGTCGTTATGGCTTTAACCTCGCGCCCACGCCCGATGGACCGGTGCTCAACGCCCACGCCCCCTCCGAATTGATTTTTCCCGCCTCCCGGAATGCGGGCACGCTTAACGCCACCTATGGTCTGCACCCTGGAGCCTATGCCGAAAGCGCCGCCGCCAAGACCAACGGCATCACCTTGGAAATTCTGGTCGAGACCGCGAACGGCGCCCTTCAACGGCTCTATTTTCGCGCCCTCGACCCAGTGTATCAAACCGCGGATCGCGGCCCGCAGACTGTCTCCCTCGCCCTCCCCGCTCATCGTGGCCGCCTGCATCTCCGCCTCGGCAATGGCCCCGCTGATGATCCCACCAGCGATTGGGCCTACTGGCGCGCGGTCGAGCTGCACTGACCCCGCGCTCCTCAGCCCATCGCCTCTCAACCCATCGCCCCTCCCGACCTCATCACCCTCGGCCAGCCTCCGGTCGAAAGTGTCACGTATTACGTGACACTGGCCCAAGTCCTCGCCTGGGGCATTGACATAATCATTGCCGAAAGTGTCACGTATTACGTGACACTGGCCCAAGTCCTCCCCTGGGGCATAGGCATAATCATTGCCGAAAGTGTCACGTATTACGTGACACTTCGTTTTGGGT
>JADLBI010000265.1 GCA_020847775.1 Opitutaceae bacterium | reverse complement strand
GGCGAATGCTGGTCGCGCGGCACCGCCACATTGATGATCTTGGGCAATATCTGCACGCGCTCCTGCAATTTCTGCGCGATCCAAACCGGCCGCCCCACCGAGCTCGACCTCGGCGAACCCGCTCGCGTGGCCGATGCGGTGGCCAAGATGGGCCTGCGTCATTGCGTCATCACCTCGGTCGCCCGCGACGAGTTGAAGGACGGCGGCGCCTCTGTCTGGGCCGCCACCATCCGGGCCATCCGCCACCGCATGCCGGAAACCGCCATCGAAGTGCTCACCTCCGATTTCAAAGGCCGCCTGCACGATCTCGACACCGTGCTCGACGCCAAGCCCGACATCTTTAACCACAACCTCGAAACCGTCGAGCGCCTGCAAAAACCCGTCCGCGTGCAAGCCCGCTACGACCGCTCACGCTCCGTGCTTCGCCACGCGAAATCCCGCGGCTTCACCACCAAGACCGGCATTATGCTCGGCCTCGGCGAAACCAAGGAGGAGATTGAACAGACGCTCCGCGATGTCGCCGCGGACAAGACCGACATCCTCACTCTCGGCCAATACCTCCAGCCCACGCCGCAGCACTGGAAAATCGCGCGCTGGGTGCACCCCGACGAATTTGCGCATTGGAAAGAGTTTGGCCTCAAGGCCGGACTGGGGGTCGTCGAAAGCGGCGCCATGGTTCGCTCCAGCTACCACGCCGACGAGCAATCGCAGAAATACACTGGCGCCGATCACCTCAACACCGCCAACACGTTGGCCGGCGTGTGATCTCAGTCCTTCCGCCCCGGGCCGGCCGGAACCTCTGTCATATCACCCATCCCCCGTGTCCCAGCACGGGACACTCTGGCTGAACGGAGTTGAACCCGACTGTCAGCCGCCCACGCTCCGCCGGAATCCCCCATGGCCCAAGCCATCACCCCCGCCGCACTCGTATACGCGCCGCTCGCTCCCCGCGCCATCGCCTGCGCCCACGACGTGATCCGCCCCGAAACCTGCCTGCACGGCGGAGCGGCCCTGATCAAACCCGGGGCCAGCCTCGTCCTCGATTTCGGGGAGGAGCTGGTCGGCGTGATTGAACTCACCGTCGAGGCCGATGCCGCCACTACGGTCGAGCTCATCGAAGGCGAGGACCTGGAGGAAGCCCTGCTCATCAACGACCCTTTTCCTCCGGACCACTGGTATCACCAGCCCCGCGACGTCCTGCGTGTGAACCCCGGCGGCCAAACGCTTCGCAACCAAGGCCGGCGCGCCTTTCGCTACGTCAACCTCCTCGTGCATGGCCCCGGCACCCTGCGCCTGCACGGCGCCCGGGCGATCCTTGAACACGCGCCCGTCACGGATCGCGGCGCCTTCCTTTGTTCCGACCCGTTGCTGAACGACGCCTGGGCCATCAGTCAGCGCACGATTCGCCTGTGCATGCAGGGCTTCTACGAGGACGGCGTGAAGCGCGACGGCATGCTCTGGATTGGCGACTACCGTGTGGAGTTTCTCTGCGCGCACCATCTCTTCGCCGACACCGCCCTCGCCCGTCGCAGCCTGGAGATGTTCGCGCGTTGCCGACACGCCAACGGCAGCCTCTCCGCCGTCGCGCTCGATGCCGGTGGTCATCTTTACCCACGCATTTCCTACCTTGGCGACCTGAGCGCGCACGGCGGATTGCACGAGTGGGTGCTCGACAACTACTGCGCGGACTTCGTGAGCAGCGTGTGGGAATACGTCCTCCACACCGGCGACGCCGCCCTCGCCCGCACGCTCGCGCCCGTCACCCGTGGCGTGCTCGACTATCTTGCTCGCGTGGACCTCGGCACCGCAGTGCCGGGCCGCGCCTTCATCACCGACAACCAGCCCGAAACCAAGGACTGGTGGGGCAGTCGCGCCACCCTCGGTTTTCAGCTCGCCGCCGCGTTCCGCGATGCCGCGCGCCTTGCCGACCTACTGGGCGACCCCACTCTCGCGACCCATTGCCGCCAATGGCAGGCAGGCCGCCTGAGAGAGACCGTGGAAAGATTCGGCAACCCCGCGTCGGCCGCCGCGCGCGACGACCGGCCCGACGACGCCACCCGTAGCTGGCACGCGCACGCTGCGGCATTTCTCGCCGGGGCGATCGACGCCGCTCAGTTGCGGGCGATTTACCCACGCCTGCGGGCAGACCCCGCGGTTCGCCGTCCGATGGCCGGTTTCATGGAGTTTTACCTGCTGCAATCATGGCTCGGCGCGGGCCTCGTCCACGAGGCGCTCGACGAGATGCGTTCCTACTACGGTCAGATGCTGAGCAGCGGTGCAACGACCACATGGGAACTCGTGGACCGCCGCGAGCCCGGCATCGATCACATCCAGCCGGCCGGTCGCAGTCACTGCCACGGCTGGTCCGCCGGGCCCGCCTTCCTGCTGCCCGTGCATATCCTCGGCATCGCCCCGACCTCGCCCGGCTACCGCACCGTGGACCTCCGCCCCACGCTCGGCGATCTGGCTTGGGCGCATGGCGTGGCACCCACGCCTCATGGCGACATCCGCGTCGTCCTCACCGGCTCTTCATCCGGCTCGGTGGAGCTGCCGGAAGGAATCACCGCCACGCTGCACCTACCGGAGCGAGAGCCGGTGACACTGGCAGCCGGCCGGCATTCATTTTCCATTTCGGGCTCTTAGGGCGGGATCGCCTCGCCCGTCAGAAACGCGGCATGTGCACGCGGCAGGGCCGCACCCCCCGCCTACAATTCGCGCAGGGCATCGTCCTTGAAAGCAAAACCCCAGCCCGGCGCGTCGCTCGGGTAAGCGTAGCCGTTCTCGATTCTCAACGGGTGGTCGATGACGCCATCCACCCAATCGAAAGACTCCACCCCATAGACGTCGGGGATCGTGCAGCAAAGCGCGGCATCGTATTCCTTATAATAGTGCGGCAAGACCGGCACCCCGTGCTGGCGGGCCAGCGCCGCCGAATCCAGCCACCCCTCCACGCCGCCGAGGCGCAACAGGTCGGGTTGCCACAAATCAATCGCCTTGCGCGCGGCGAGTTCGCGCAAAGCCACGAGATCATATTCTCGTTCGCCCATCGCCAGCTTGATGCCGGTTTGGGATTTCAATTCCGCGTAGCCCGCAAAATCCGTGTGCGGCAATGGCTCCTCGAACCAATCAATGCCAAACGCCTTCGCCTTGGCGGACAGGGCCCGCGCGCCAGCGAGATCAAGCCCTTGGTTCGCATCGATCATGATCCGCACCTCCGGACCGACCGCCGCACGCACCAAGGCGATGCGCTCCATGTCACGCGCCAGCCCCTCCCGTGCGCCGACCTTGAGCTTCACCGCCGTAAACCCGCGTCGCACATAACCTGTCACCTCGGCGCGCAGCTCGTCATTCGAATACGACAGCCAGCCGCCACTGCCATACACTGGCACCCGATCGCGCATAGTGCCGATCAACGAGCGCACGGACTTGCCCGCATGCTTTGCCTTGGCATCCCACAGCGCGAGATTGACGAGGCCTCGGGCCCAGCGCAGCAGACCCACATCACCAAAATACTCAAACTCCTGGTCGCAGAGCCGATCGAAGCCCCGCGTGTCGTCAACGCTATGCCCCAAAGCCAACCTCCGCACGTCAGCCAACGCGCCGCAGATCGCCGACGGATTGAAATGAAACGCCAGCAAATATCCCTCGCCCACCACCCCGCCCTCGGTCGTCACCCGCGCCACGATGAACTTGATGGCGGGAATTTGGTGCGTCGCATCCGCGATCGGCTGCGAGAGCGGTGATTCGGCGCTGAAAAACCGCAAATCAGTGATGGTGGTCTGGCTCATGGGGTCCTCCAACCTACGCCCGCCCAGCCCTCGGCCAACCCAAATCCCGTTTCCGCGGCGCCCCGCAAATTTTTGTGGATTTTCCCGCCGGCTTGTGGCTTAACCCACCCTCCACGACGGACGCTTAGCTCAGTTGGTTAGAGCACCTGCTTCACACGCAGGGGGTCTGCGGTTCGAGTCCGCAAGCGTCCACCATGTTTCGCTCTTTCGAGCTACGGCTCGGCGAGCCGGCCACCAACACCCTGCGCGCCTCATCGTCTAGGCTCGCGGCAACGCCAAAGCGGTGGATGCGGCGGCGCTAGCAAACACCGCCGCGCCCCAGAGGCAGCCGTTCAGGCCGGCGATTTGATACAACACACCGGAAAGCAGACACCCCACCAAGCGGCCGCCGGCGTTGGCCATATAATAGAACCCGACGTTGAGCGCGACTTTGTCGCCGTCGCTGTAATCGAGAATCAGGTAGGAGTGCACGGCTGAGTTTAGCGCAAACACCGCGCCAAAGACCGCGAGTCCACCGACGATTAACGGCCCGGCCTCAAGTCCCGCCGCAAGCCCGAGCGGCAGCGCCGACGTCACTGCGGCCAACACGAACGCGCTGATCGCGGTCGTGCCGCCGGCGGGAGTGCGACCGCGCAGGATCGCCGGTGCCGCGCCTTGAATAAAGCCGTAGCCGATCACCCAACAGGCCATGAACGCGCCGACTTCGGCAAAACTCCACCCGAGCACGCCGCGCAAAAACACCGGCACGCCGACCACGAACCAGATGTCACGCGCACCGAAGAGAAAGAACCGCGCCACGCAGAGCACGTTGACGTCGCGGTTGCGCGAAAACAGTTCTTTGAGCGCGGCTTTGGTCTTCGCCTGGCCCATCGCGGCGGGCAACGCAAGCGACGCTCCAACCCAAATCGCGGCGAGCGCGCCGGCCATGATCACCAGCGCGCCGGTGAAACCCGCCACCGCGAGCAAAAACGCACCGAGAAAAAACCCCACGCCCTTGAGCGCGTTTTTCGAACCGGTCAGCACCGCCACCCATTTGAACAGCGCGCCCTTCGCATCCGGCGGCACCAGCACCTTGATCGCGCTTTTCGCGCTCATCTTGGTCAGGTCTTTCGCGATGCCGGACAGCGCTTGCGAGGTCATTACCCACGCGACTGACAGCCATTCGCTCCAAGCTGGATTCAACAGCGCAAGCAGACCCAGTGCCGCCACTTGCAACGCGAGTCCGGTCGTCAGCGTGATTTTCAGGCCCATACGCGTCGCGATCCAACCGCCGAGCAAGTTGGTCACGATGCCGCAGAGTTCGTAGAGCAGAAACAAAAACGCCAGCGTGACCGGCGAGTAGCCGAGGTTGAAAAAGTGCAGCAGCACCAACATGCGCAGCGCACCATCCGTGAGCGTGAAACCCCAATATGCGCCGGTGACAAGCAGGTAGTTGCGCAGGTTCATTTGATCCCAATCACACGCCTCAACGCAGCCTTCATCAACACGACAACCGTTACGATTTTGTTACAGGAACCTTGCGCCACATCCTCGGCGTCACCCCAAACGCGCGGCGAAATTGCGTGCTGAAATGCTGCGACGAACTGAAGCCGTATTGCAGCGCCACGGTCGTCACGTCGTAGCCCGGTTGGCGCAACGTGTCGCGCGCGGCTTCCAAACGCAGTTGCAGGTGATACGCGGCCGGCGTCATGCCGACTTCGCGCCGAAACTGCGTGCAAAAATGCGGCACGCTCCGCGCCGTCGCCACCGCCGCGAGATCGGATAGCGGCAGGCGGCATTGCAGATTTTGCCGCAGAAAGGCCACGGCCTTTTGCACGCCGTAGGAAAACGGCAGGTGCGGCTCTGGCGGCGCGCCGTCGCCTTGTGCCAGCATGTCGAGGCGTTGCTCCAGCAAGGTGATGAACATTTGCAGACAGGCCGTGATTGCCTCGGTCCGGCGCGCGCGCGGGGTCACGATCTGCCGCATCAGGCCGCGCAGAATCGGCTCCACCTCATCGCAGCCCGGCACGAGCCGCGGTTGCTCGCGCTTCAAGCGCGCCGCCAAACGCCGGCCTTCCGGACTGAGCTTGGCTAGATCGATGCCGAGCCAGAGGTGTTGATTCTCCGGATTGCGCTTGGGGCCGGTGCCGTGGCTCTCGCGCGGATAGGCAATATAGAGGTCGCCCATGCGTTGCACCGTGGTGCGCCCCGCCGCCCGCCAACTCGCCTCGCCCCGCGACAAATACAAAAACTCGAACCCCGTGTGCGCATGCGCCGCCAGAAAATGCCCCGCGCAGCACAAGGCCTCGCCGCAATGCGTCAGCTCCGGCAGCTCATCCACCGGATTTTCATAGGCGAAGCCACTGATGATTTGAGGGTCGCGCAGAATCTGCATGAGGAATTTAAGCCCAGCTTCCCTGTGCGATTAATTTATCGCGAGCGAAATATCCTATACATAAAATGAAACCCGGTGAACGCTCTCCCGGCCTTGCTGTGCTACTATGCGGATCTTGCTCACCACTAAACTCGTTCATCATGCCCACCACCTCCTCGGCCCACCACTTGTCCTCCGC
>JADLBI010000264.1 GCA_020847775.1 Opitutaceae bacterium | reverse complement strand
GCGGGAGGTGAACTTCCGGTCGATCTTGAGCGAGTCCATCTTGGCGTAGAGGCGCTTGTAATAGCCGGTCGCGTCGAGTTCCTCGCCATCGGCCATGCGGGCTTGCACAGCGGCGCGGAGGAAGTTGGCGATGCTGACGCCGGGGATTTCGCTCGGGTATTGGAAGGCGAGGAAAATGCCGGCACGGGCGCGTTCGTCGGGCTCCATGGCCAGAATGGATTTGCCGTCGAGCAGCACATCGCCGCCGGTGATGGTGTAGTCCGGGTGGCCCGCGATGGCCTTGGCCAGGGTGCTTTTGCCGGTGCCGTTGGGCCCCATGATGGCGTGGATCTCGCCGCTGTTGAGCGTGAGGGAGAGGCCCTTGACGATCTTCTTTTCGCCGATGGCGATATGGAGGTCTTTGATTTCCAGTTTGGACATGTGAAAGGAGTGGCGAATAGTGAGTGGCGAGTGGAGCGGGCTGCTTAGTTTTGGGCGGCTTCCGGCGCGGTGTGGCCGCGAAAACTGATTTCGATGGACGAGGCGTTGTAGCCGGGCGGGAGGATGGCCTTGATCTGTTCGAGCAGGTCCGGCGGCAGGTCGATGTCGTAGGTCGAGCCCAAATTTTCGTCGTGAAAGTGGGCGTGAGGCCGCAAATTAGGGCAGTAACGGGTCGGTTCGCGGTCGAAATTGACCGCGCGGACGAGGTTACACCCGACCAAGGTTTCCAGGCAGTTGTAAACTGTGGCTAAGGAGATGGAGGGTAATTCTGTTTTCACCCGGGCATAAACCTCATCCGCCGTGGGGTGATCCCGTTTGTTGAGCAAAATGCTGTAAATGACTTCGCGCTGGGGCGTGGAGCGCAGACCGCTATCGGTCAACGTCTGGGCGGCGGTCTCGGTGGGCATCGTGGTAGTGGTGGGCATGATGGGGACGCCATCAGTCAATTGGAATGGTTCTAAATCGCAAGTGCGAATTAGAACCATTCCAAATAAATTTCAGATGGGCAGTTCTCCGCCACTGTAGCCAACACACCGCACTATGCTGTGCCATGACCCCCCCAACCCGAGGCACGGTGATCCCTAACAAACTGTCACGTATTACGTGACAGTTTAACGCAAACTATTGCCCAATAGTAGCTAGCAATTAATTAAAATCGCCATTTAATGGGTGTGGCGGCCCGGGGGAGGTGGTTAAGCGGGCGAGAAGTCCTTTACGTGAAGGCGATGGGCTTCGGCGAGTTCTGCGGGGGTGAAGGGCGCGGCATCGGAGGCGCGGGCGCAGTCGAGGATTTCGTCGAGCTTGCGCGAACCGGAGAGCACGGTGGTTACGTGGGGATTGTCGATCACCCAACGCATGGCGGCCTGCGCCATCGATTTGATGTCCCGGCGCACGAGCAAGGCCTTGTAACGATCGGTGGTGGCGACGCGCTCGGTGATCTCTTCGCGCGAGTAACGGGAGTTGAGCGAACCGGCGGGAAACACCGTGTCTTGGGTGAATACGCCGGCGAGAAAACCGTTGGCAAGCGACTCGCGGGCGACGATGCCCACGCCGAGGCTGCCGAGTTCGTTGAGGATCGGCTCCCATTCGCGGTAGGTCAGGCTGTAGGCGATCTGCGCGACGTCGATGCGACCTGCCTTGGCCCAGGCTCGCGTCATTTCGCCCGTGCCGTCGATGAAGCCGGTGGACGTGCCGACGAAGCGCACCTTGCCGCTCTGCTTCAGTTTGTCCATCGCCGCCCAGACGTTGTCGTTGATTTTGTCGGAATGGGTGGGTGAGTGAAAAAACAGCACGTCGATGCGATCCGTGCCAAGACGCCTGAGACTTTGTTCGACGGACCACACGAGCGTTTCGCCATCGAACAGTTCGTTGGTGTGATCGCGCGAGTGGTAGCGCCCGAACTTCGTGGCGATGGCGACCTGGTCGCGATCCGCGCCGAGCCCGGCCCCGAGCACTTGTTCGGCGATGCCGTCGGCTTCCTTCGTGCCGTAGAGCGGCGCGGTGTCGAAAAACGTGATGCCGGCGTCAAGCGCGCCACGGATGGCGCGGTTGGCATCGACGGAATCAACGGCGCCGTAAATGGAGGGCGAGCCAAAGGCCCAAGTGCCGAGGCTGACTTCGCTGACTTTGAGGCCGGTGCGACCGAGGGTGCGATAGTTCATAGGAAACGTGAAATCCGAGTGGGCGCGGCAAAACTCGTTTGTAACGTATTATGTTACAAACGGGCTTGGGCGAGGGTGGTGGTGATGAGTTGGTGGGCCGAGGCGACGAAGGCGGCGGCGTAGGCCGCGCCTTTTTCAGCGGAGGAGGATCGCGGGTCCGGTCCCCACACGGCGTCGTCCTCCAGGGTAGGCACGCGGTCGGCGGGCAGGCGGGAGAGATCGACGCAATCCGGATCGGTGTGCATGAGAAACGACACTTCGCCGAGCGCGGCGTGATTGACGATGACGATGTCCTTGTCGATCAGGTCGGTTTCCGAGGTGGCGATGATGCGCGTGGCGGATTGGGTGGCGTTAAATTTCGCGGCCTCGTCCTTGATGATGTCGTAATGCGGTTGGCCGACATGGCCGCAGAGGGTGAATACGACGCGGAATTGTTCATCGGCCAATTGGGCGAAATGTTCGCGGGCGAGGCCGCGGAGGAGGTCTTCGGAAAAGTTGAGCGAATGGCGCTTATGGTTTAGGCCCGGGGCGAATTTGATCGTGTTGGCCGCGATGTAAATCGGCGGCAGCACGAGTCCGCCGACGGCTTGCGCGAGTTGCACGCAAAGGCCGTGGGCCTTGAGACCGTCGAGTCCGATCGCGGCGTGTTTGCCGTGATATTCGAGCGCGCCCCAAGGCAAGTAGGCCACGGGCTGTGCGGCGTGAATGCGTTCGATCTCGGCAGGCATCAGCCGCTCGTAGCGGCCCCAAGCGGGTGCGGTGGAAGACATGGCTGGTCAGCGAAGCAACGGCGCCTTGGCCCGCCAAGGCAATTATGGCCGAAATGTTTCAACCAAACACGAGCTGCGCATTGCCAATGCGCCGACGTTGCGCTTGGGTAGTGGCCTGAGTCGGTCCCAACGTGATCGCGACTCTTCAGTTCAACCCTCAACCCTCATATACATGGCTACGTTTATTCCGCTCATAAGTTCTGGCACGGCCGGTCCGCTCGGCGTGCTACATTTGCCCCGGCTTTGGCTCAAGGCCTCGCTTGAGGCCCGCGGCAAGCTCGACTCGCGCTATCCCGGCTGCGGCAAGGGCTATGACCAGATGACGATCGATGCGCTCGGCCTAAAAACCGACGCGGTGCTGGCGTTCATCAAAGACAAGAAGCCGACCTATCCGCAATTTGAAGCGTGGATCAAGGCCCAGCCGGGTGTGAAGCTCGATGCGGCCTCCATTGCGAAACACAACGCGGGCGTCTTGGGCTACATTCACAATGACGCGACCCGCCAGGGTGTCCTCGCCAACAACGGCATCCCGGATGACGCCAACGCGCCGAAAGACGCGGTGCGCCTCAACGACCTCGACAGTTGGCAGGAATTTCACGAGGCCGAACTCAAGTAAGCGCGCGCATCCTGCGACAATTCAACGCCGCTCCACGCATCGTGGGCGGCGTTTTTTTTGCGGGTTAACCGCCGTGCTCGGCGAGCCACCGCTCGGCTTCGATGGCAGCCTGGCAACCCATGCCGGCGGCGGTGATGGCCTGGCGGTAAACGTGATCCGAACAATCGCCCGCGACGTAAACGCCGGGGACATTGGTGCGGACTTGCGAGCCGGGCTGGGCCTTGAAATAGCCGTTTTCGTCCACGTCGATTGCGGGGGTGAAAGCCTGGCTGTTCGGGATGTGGCCGATGGCGACGAAGATACCCTTGACGGGCAGCACCCGCTCGGCGCCGGATTTCACGTTTTTCACTTTTAGTCCGCTCACGGAGCCTTCCGCGACGCCTTGCACCTCGACGGGCACAGCATCCCAGACCAGCTCGATTTTTTCGTGGGTGGTGGCTCGGTCGGACATGATTTTTGAAGCGCGCAACGAGTCGCGCCGGTGGACGAGATAGACTTTGCTGGCGAAACGCGTGAGGAAGAGCGCCTCTTCGGCCGCGCTGTCGCCGCCGCCGATGACGGCGACTTCCATCTTGCGGTAGAACGCGCCGTCGCAAGTCGCGCAAGTGGTCACGCCCTTGCCGCCGAAAAGCTCCTTTTCGCCGGGGATGCCAGTCATGCGTGGCGAGGCTCCGGTGGCGATGATGACAGTTTTGGCGAGAATGGTGCGGTCCCCCAGCACGAGCTTGCGCGGCATCGAGGTGAAATCGACCGAGGTGACGAGCGCCTGTTCGAAACGGGTGCCGAAACGCGTGGCCTGCTCGCGCATGTTTTGCGTCAATTGGAAGCCGTCCACCCCGTGCGGAAAGCCGGGGAAGTTTTCGACCTCGCTGGTGGTGGTGAGCTGGCCGCCGGGTTGCGGACCTTCGAGCACCAGCGGGTTCAAGCTGGCGCGGGCGGTGTAAATGGCAGCGGTCAGGCCGGCGCAGCCGGTGCCGATGATGACGACGTTTTCGACGGTGGATGACATGGTGCGATAAAGGGAAATATCAGCCGCAACATAGCACATTTGGGAAGGGTAAAGTGCCCACGGCTGACAATTGATGCGATTTCAAGGCCGGCGTCAGGGCGGATTAGTGCCGAACATGTAGCGGATCTGTTACCTTTTGGCGAAAACTCGATTGGCTCTTGACCGGATGCGGTCTGCGCAATCGGATTTGGCCAGATTCAAAGGGGTATTCCCGCGATCTGACACACCACACAACAACCACATGAAATCGCTACTTAGAATTCTGCTCACGGGTGCGATGGCACTCTGCATGATGACGGCCAGCACCGCTTTCGGTCAGGCCATAACAACCTCGATTCTGCGCGGCTCCGTGCTCACCAGCAGTGGTCAGCCGTTGTCCGGCGCCAGCTTGAGCATCGAGCACGTGCCGACCGGCAGCACATATACGGCGACCACCCGCGAGGATGGTTCTTTCGCGCTGCGTGGCCTGCGCCCGGGCGGCCCATACACGATCAGTGCTTCGTCGCCCGGACAGACCACCACCGAGATGCGTGAGGTATATCTCGACATCGACCAAGGCGCTTACGTCACCGTGAAAATGGCCGCTGACGATGTGGTAACCCTCGACCGCTTTGAGGTTACGGCCAGCCCCGAAGACGGCTTGTTCGATGTGACCCGATCTGGGACAGGTTCGTATCTGACCAATGAGGATATCAGCAACTTGCCGACGGGCGACCGCTCAATCAACGCCCTCGCCCGCATGGACCCCCGCATCAGTTACAATCGCGATCCGATGGACCGCGGTATCTCGGTCAGCGGTTTGAGCAATCGTTTCAACAGTATTCAGGTGGACGGCGTCAGCGCGTCCGACCCCTTCGGTCTGAACGCCAATAACACCGCTGCGGAGCGCAATGTGATTCCGTTGGATTCGCTTGAGGCGCTATCCGTTGACACGTCTCCTTACAACGCGCGTAACGCCGGCTTCGTCGGTGCCCGCATCAATGCCATCACCAAGAGTGGCACGAACGATTTCAAGGGTTCCCTCTACTATACTTACCGTGGCCGCTCTGCCGCAGGTCAGCGCATGGTCGGCGAGGAATTGGGTGGAAGGCTTTATTCGTTGGAAAACTTCTCCGAGGAGACCTTGGGCGCGACCTTGGGCGGACCCATCATCCCGCGCAAATTGTTCTTCTATGTCTCGTATGAAAAGGTCGATGAAGTGCGCATCCCGCCCTCGCCGGTGGTGCGGACCCCCGCCTCCACGATTACGGATATCGAGACGGCCCTGAGTGCGTTGGGGTTCAAGCCCGGCAGTGCGAATCCGCCTTCGGGCAACGATCTTTCCGACGACAACATCCTCGTGAAGCTCGATTGGGAGATTAATTCGAATCACCGCGCGACCTTCCGTTACAACAATGTCGAGTCCTCGCGTCCGACGTTCCCCGGCTTCGGCACTGGCGTGTCCCAAAATAATTTCTCGTTCGATTCCCACTGGTATGACCAGAGCATCAAGAACGAGTCTTATATCGGCCAATTGATCAGCCGTTGGTCGGACCGGTTGAACACTGAAGTATCGGTTTCCCGCAGCAAATACGACTCGATGCCCATCAACGCTAGCACGCAGCCGATGGTTACGGTTCGCAATGTGACGGTGCCGGGCTCCAGCACCTCCTTTGTCACCATGGGCACCGAGCGCAGTCGGCACGCCAATATCCTCAGCGTGCAAACCGACACCGTCGAGATGTTTGCTTCCTACCTGTTGAACAACCAGCACACACTCGAGGTTGGCTTCCAGTATGACGTCGCCGACATCTATAACCTCTTCGTTCAGGACGCCTACGGCCGCTATGAGTTTAACAGCCTGGCGGAGCTGCAAAACATCGCGGCGAATAACACCGGCACGACCCAGTATCGTCTGTTTTCCTTCAACCAGTCCGTTGCCGGCGTCAACCCCGCGGCGGAATTTGGCGAGAGCAACCTTGGCCTGTTCATCAACGACGTATGGCGGGTGAATCCCAACCTCACGGTGAATCTGGGTGGCCGCGTGGATATCCCGGGCCTGCCCGACAAGGTGCCGTTCAACCAGTCGTTCCAGACCGCCTTTGGCGTGCGCAACGACTATTCGTATGACGGCCAGAAGATATTCCAGCCGCGCGCGGGCTTCAATTGGCAGCCCTCCACGGAGAAGAAGACCATCGTGCGTGGTGGCGCCGGATTGTTCTACGGCCGCGCCCCCCGCGTGTGGATCTCGAACAGCTACTCCAACACCGGGTTTAACTACCGCTCCTATTCGGCGGGCTCGTCCGGCGGCGGTTTGCTGGCGCCCAAGGTATCGGCCGATCCGAGCAACCAGCCCGTTACGGGTAGCGTACCGCCGGCCCAGCAAGTGGCTTTCATGGACCCGGATTTCGAGCTGCCCTCCCGCTGGAAGGCCAATCTAGCGGTCGAGCGCGCCCTGGGCTTCTGGGACATGAAGCTTAGTGCCGAGTATGAAAAGACTTGGGTGAAGAATGATGTGTTCTACACCAACATCAATCTTCAGCAAACCGGCAGCGGCCCCGATGGTCGCATGCTCTACTTCAATGCCTATGGTGCCACGGCCTCCGGCACGCGCTTGGTGAACACCGCGTTTACCACCCGCATCATCGAATTGGGCAACACCGACAAGGGCGGAACCGATTCGTTTACCATCTCGCTGGAGCGTCCGCGCACTCGCGACGGTTGGTATTGGCGCGCGGCCTATGTCGCCACCCGTGCTGAAGAAGTGCTCTTCGGCACCTCCTCCGTGGCTTCCTCCAACTGGAACAACCGCTCGGTGTTCAACACCAACTCGCCCGAGTTGAAGCGCAGCGAGCTGGAGATTCGCGACAAGGTGATCTTCAACCTCACCAAGGACTTTGAATTTCTCAAGGGCCAGAAGACCACGTTCTCCTTGTTCTATGAAGGCCGCAGCGGTTATCCCTTCAGCCTCGTCTCGGGCTCCGATACGAACGGCGACGGGTTGACTAATAACGACCTCATCTTCGTCCCGGCGCAAAACGACCCGAATGTGCGTTTCGCCACCACGGCCGACCGTGAGAACTTCTACAAGATCGTCAGCCGATTCGGCTTGGCCGAAGGCAAGCCCGTGACTGATTCTTCGGAAACTTATCCCTGGGTCAACCAGTTCGACTTTGGCGTCAAACATGCCATCAAACTACCCGGCTGGCGCCATCGGTTGGTGCTGGGCCTCGATATCCTCAACATCGGTAATTTGCTTAACGATGAATGGGGCCTGATTCGCGGTTCCAATCAGTTCTTCCGCAAAGCGGAAGGCGTCGCCAACGTGACCTACGACGGGGTGAACAAGCAATACGTCTACAGCAACGTGAGCACGTCCTTGGCCAATAACCTGCCCTTCGCTCCGTCCCTCGGTCGCGGCGAGCCGGCGGCCACTCGCTGGTCGGCGATGCTCAGCGCGCGCTACGAGTTCTAAATTCATCCGTAAATAAAATGCACACAAGGGCGGCCATCAGGCCGCCCTTTTTGTTTCTGGGTCTGAGGGAGAGGTGGATGATCCCAGAGGTGTCCGAAGCCGCTCGTTTTCAGGACAACTCAAGCAGAGTGTAGCACCAGCGACGGGCACCACAGCTAGCCTACCGCGAAGGTAGCCGATTTTGCATTACCACCAATCCCTTGGGGTCACGCTCAGTGTAATGAATGTGCTGCTACGGATTTTAGAATTCTCCAGCCAGTGTCCGCCATGGCTTTGCGGCCTAGATTTGGGCCAAACTCACACCACTGTTCGGGCAAGCCAAAAAATGCGGAAAAATACGCCGATCCGTGCATAAACCTATTGACGGACCAAAGCACGAGGAACAATAGGTTGTGGTCGTTGCGGTCGGTTACCACATCCTGTTGTGGTCAATAATGCGTCAATAAGTTCCAGTAACATCTGTTCGCCAAGAGCTTATCCGTGTCAAAAAAACGGCCCATTTAACCTAAATTCCTCTCTGTAATTCTCGTCCCTCCCGCACATGCAAAAGTCCTTTCAAGTCGGTGCCAAAACCTTCGTCCTCGATCAGGCCAAAGCCGAAGCCGCCTTCGCGGCCAAGAAGGTCATCAACGGTCGCGAGACCATGACCTTCAATCTGCTCCCGCTCAAATACCAGTGGGCCTACGATCTCTACCGGACCATGAAGGCCAACCACTGGGAGCCGGAGGACATCCCCATGGGCAAGGACATCGAGCAGTGGCGCGATGAGAAGGCGCTTTCTGATGTCGAACGCTGGATCATCCGCATGGGCATCGGGTATTTTTCCGCGGCCGAGGGCATTGTGGGCGACAACATTCAGCACGTCGTGCGCGAACTCGTCACCGCGCCCGAACTCAAGCTCGTGCTCGGCCGCCACGCGCACGAAGAAAACATCCACGCCGATTCGCTGCTCTACATGATCGCCTCGCTCGGCATCAACCCGCACGAGTGTGAGGCCATGTTTGAGGACGTCGCCACCATCGTGAAGAAGAACGAATTTGTCACGCGCATCTCGCGCGACCTTCGCCGCGACATCGACCTTACGCAGCCCGAGAACAAGCGGCTCCTCGCGAAGAATATTTTCGTCTTCGGCCAGTGCATGGAAGGCACGCAGTTCTACGGCCTGTTCGGCATGATTCTTTCGCTTTATCGTCAGAACAAATTCCCGGGCATCGGCCAGATGTTCCGCTACACCCTGCGCGACGAGTCCAACCACATCGAGGTCTTCCGCAACTTGTTCATGGACCTCGTGGAGGAGAACCGCGACATCTGGACCCCGGAGTTCAAAGAGGAGCTCCGCGAAACCATGCGCGAGGCCGTGCAGCTGGAAAAAGACTTTATCCGCGACTGCCTGCCGGTGAATGCCGTCGGCCTT
>JADLBI010000263.1 GCA_020847775.1 Opitutaceae bacterium | reverse complement strand
GCGGTGCGAGGTTTCATGCGCGGCATCCGTGGCTGTGCTGAACGCGACATGGTGAATCGTCCCCGCGCCGTTGAGCCCGCGCGGCAGATTGGGGTCGGTGAGCAGATCGACATAGGTGCCGGGACCGCCGTGGCCAACCGTGTAGCGTGTGCGATAACCCTCGGTCGCCGTTTCGCGATAGCCCATCGTGCCGGTGAGGACTTGGGCGGTTTCGTTGGCTTCAACCAGTGCGAGCGTGCTGCTGTGAAATCCGCGGATGGCGTGCGCGCGCGGCACATCGGCGGACGGAGCCGGTTCGCGTGCATCAGGCTCGGCAGTCGCGATGAGTTCGAGGCGCAGGCCGTCCGGATCGAACAGGGTGATGACCTTTTCGCCGAAACGTTCGACGGTGGGCTCGGTGGCGACTTGGAGATCGCTTAAGCGCTTGCTCCAATAGTCCACCGCGGTGGCCGGTATCGAATAACCGGTGGCGTAAGCCTGGCCGGTGCCGGGACGACCGCGGCGCAATCCGCTCCACGGAAAGAAAGTCAGGATAGTGCCGGGCGAGCCGGTGTAGTCGCCGTAATAGAGATGATAGGTGCCGGGATCGTCTTGATTGACCGACTTCTTGACGAAGCGCAGGCCCAGCACGCGGGTGTAAAATTCGACATTCTTCCGCGGGTCGGAGGCGATGGCGGTGATGTGATGCAGTCCGTTGAGTTTCATGATAACAAGGAGTGGTTTTCGGAAGCTTGTGGTTTAATGGACTACAAACCTCCAATGGGTGTGGGTTTAGTTTTGGTTGGAGAGTCTGGCGTCGAGGGAGAGGGCGCCGCCGCCAGCGATCAGGAAAGCGCTGGAAGCGGCGAGCAGGGTGAGCGGGTATTCCATGCCGGCGGGAGCGAAGAATGCGCCGTGGTGCACAGTGGTGATGGCGACGGCCATGGTGATGCCGACGGTCAGGGCCGCGAAACGCGTCGCCAGTCCGATGATCAACAACAGACCGCCGAAGAATTCGCCGCCGCCAGCCAGAGCCGCCCAGAACACTCCGGGCGTGAGGCCGAGTTGATTAGCGAAAAACCCGGCGGTGCCTTCGAGGCCGTAGCCGCCGAACCAGCCAAAGAGTTTTTGCGCGCCGTGCGCCGCCATGACGATGCCCACGGTGAGGCGCGGGGCCAACAAAGCCCAATTGCGGGCATTGGTTTTGAGGAACGATTGGATTTTCGGGTTCATGATGATGACGATTTAATGTTGAATTAATGAGTTGTGGAAAAAGAAACAAATGAGCGTGGTTGGGTTAGGCCCGTGGGGTGATGCCCAGACCGAGCTTTTTGCAGAGCCAGCCAAGGGTGAATTGCTCGGCCGGGGTGAGCGCGCCGAATTCTGTGGTGATGGCCGCGGCAACTTGAGGAAAGAGCTCGGAAATAAAAGCGCGACCTTGTGCGGTGAGCGTGACCGTGATGAAGCGCCGGTCCTTGGCGTCGCGCTCGCGCGAAATCCAACCAGATTTTTCCAAATTGCTAACCACCAAGGTAATGTTTCCACCGCTCATGAGGAGCTTGGAAGCCAGATCGGATTGGCACATGGGGCCGCGATGAAGCAAGGTTTCCAACGCGCCGAACTGCGAGATAGTGAGTCCTGTCGGCAGCACAGCATGGATCCGGGCGGTCACGCTGTCCGATGCGCGCATGAGCTTGATGTAGGCGTTTAGCGCGTCGGTCTCAGCCTTGGTGCCTTGGTAGTGCGTTCCCATAACGATTCGATATCAAAGTATTTTTAATTCAATGTCAAATCAATTTATTGAGGCCAAGCGGTGGGGCACAGAGGCGGGCCAGCGGCCCGCGCTCCCAGTGGGTTCACGCCATGCTATCCAGTTTACGGATGCGGGGGAGGTGGCGGTCGCCTTCAAATTCGGTGGCGAGCCAGACGCGGACGATGTGGAGTGCCTCTTCCTGCGTGATGGTGCGTTCGCCGAGGGAGAGGCAGTTGGCGTCGTTGTGGGCGCGATTCCAGATGGCGACTTGCTCGTTCCAGCAGACGCCGCAGCGGACGCCCTTGACGCGGTTGGCGGCCATGGCCTCGCCGTTGCCGGAGCCGCCGAGCACGATGCCGCGTTCGTATTCGCGGGCGGCGACGGCGCGGGCGACGGGGAAGCAGAAATCCGGGTAATCGCAGCGCTCAGTCGAATGGGTGCCGAAGTCGCGCACGGTGTGACCCTCGGCGAGGATCATGGCCTTGATGGCTTCCTTGTAGGTGTAGCCGGCGTGATCGGAGCCGATGGCGATGGAGAAAGTTTTCATGCGTGAGTCGAACGGTTCGAGGTTTGCAGTGTCATTGAGGGTCAGTCAGTTTCGGTCTGCAACACATCTCCCCATGAAAACATACCTCACTCCCTTGCTGCTGGCGGCGTTGCTCTTGGCGGGCTGCGAAACGGTGGCGAATCGCATCAGCAAAAATCAGGCGGTGTTTGACGCGTGGCCGGCCCAAGTGCAGGCCACGATTCGCGCGGAACGGGTGGATTTGGGCTTCACGCCCGACCAAGTGCGCATCGCCTTGGGCGCGCCGGACCGGGTCTATGCGCGCAAGACGAGCGCGGGCGAGGCGGAGGTGTGGGCGTATTTCGACCGGCGGCCGCAGTTCTCCATTGGCGTGGGGATGGGCTCGGGCGGCTATGGCGGCGGCTTGGGCGGCGGCGTGGTTTATGACCGGCAATACGACCGGATGGATGACGCGCAACGCGTGGTGTTTGAGGGCGGCGTGGTCACGGCGGTCGAGGCGCGCGTGGAGAAAAAATAATCACGCGCCGATGGTGCGCAGAAAGGCGGCGGTGTCGCTGAAATCGGTGAAGGCGGCGGTCGGTTCGTGCGCTTGCAATTCCGCCAGGGAGGAGAGCCCGGTGGCGACGGCGATGGTGTTCGCGCCGATGATTTTGCCGCAGGCGATGTCGTGCGGCGTGTCGCCGATGATCCAGGTGTTGGCCGGCGCGAAGGCGACTTGGTGGCGTTCGCCCGCGCGGCGCAGGGCGTGCGGGCCGAGGTCGTTGCGCCGCGGACTATCGTCGGCGAAGGCGCCGAATTCGAAGTAGTGCCAGGCCTGATAGTGCGTGAGTTTGATCTGCGCGCCGCGGCGCAAATTGCCGGTGAGCAGACCTTGCGCGATGCGCGGATGGTGATGCAGCGTGTCGAGCAATTCGCGGATGCCGGGCAACACGGCGCCTTGAGGCCCGGCGGCGAGTTCGCGGGGCAGGGTTTCGAGGTAGGCTTCGAGATAGGCTTGGATGTTCTCCGGCGTGACCGGCAGGCCGTGGTGCTGGAGCACCGTGCTGGTGATCCAACTATCGGTGCGGCCCGCCCAATCAATCTGGCGCAGGTCGCAGGGCAGACCGAAGCGTTTGGTGAAGCCACGCTCCATCGCGCGCACGCCGGCGCCGTGCGACACGATGATCGTGCCATCAATATCCCAGAGAACGAGGGTGGTTTTGCTCACGGGCTAGGGGAGTAAGGGCAAACGCGCGCAAAGCCATCCGAATCCACCGCGGAATTCTCGCGCGAAACGGGGCGCCGCGTTCACAACGCGAGCACGACGACAGATTTTGCCGGCAAGGTGACGCTTAACTCGTCGCCGCGCAGTTTCGCGCCGTCGAAGGGCTGCGGCGCGATGGCGTCGGAGGCGGCGAAAGTGTTGTGGGTGTTCATCGCGTCTGCGGTGAGCACGCGGCCGGAGACGGATTTCGCGGCGTGGCCGGTGATGGTCGTGGCGATCGTGACGGCGTCGCGCGGATGCGTGTTGACGAGCGAGAGGTGCACCTGGCCGGCGGCGTCGCGCGAGGCGGACGCGCTGATGGCGGGGATGTGTTGATCGCCGAATGCGGAGTCGGGCGAAATGAGGTCGGCGCGCAGGACGGTGGCGTCTTGGTGAACCTTGAACATCTCGAAGACGTGGTAGGTCGGCGTGAGCAGCATTTTCGCGCCATCGGTCAGGACCATCGCCTGGAGCACGTTGATGGTCTGCGCGATGTTGGCCATGACGACACGGTCGGCGTGCGCGTGGAAGAGGTGGAAATTGAGCCCGGCGACGATGGCGTCGCGCAGGGTGTTTTGTTGGTAAAGGAAGCCCGGGTTGGTGCCCGGTTCGACATCATACCAAGTGCCCCATTCGTCCACGATCAGGCCGACGCGCTTTTGCGGGTCGTGTTGATCCATGATCGCGCCGTGCTTGGTGAGCAGCTCCTCCATGCGGAGGGTTTTTTGGAGGGTGATGAACCACTCGTCCTCCGCGAAATCGGTGGCCGAGCCCTTGTGGCGCCAATCGTCCTTCGGCAGCGTGTAATAGTGCAGCGAGAGGCCGTTCATCAGCGGCGCGGCCTCGCGCATCAGCACCTCGGTCCAGAGGTAGTCGAAAGCGTTGGCGCCGCAGGCGACGCGGTAAACCGGTTGCTCGGGCTGATAGTTTTTAACGAAGGTGTTATAGCGGCGGTATTGGTCGGCGTAGTATTCAGGCCGCATGTTGCCGCCGCAGCCCCAGCTTTCGTTGCCGACGCCGAAGTATTTGACGCGCCACGCGGCGTCGCGGCCATTCGCGCGGCGCAGATCGGCCATGGGCGATTTGGCGTCGGAGGTGAGATACTCGACCCATTCCATCATCTCGCGCACGGAGCCGCTGCCGACATTGCCGCAGATGTAGGCCTCGCAGCCGAGCTGTTCGACGAGGTCCATGAACTCGTGCGTGCCGAAATGGTTGTTCTCCACCACGGCGCCCCAATGCGTGTTGATCATGGAGGGGCGGGTTTCGCGCGGGCCGATGCCGTCCCGCCAATGATACTCGTCGGCGAAGCAGCCGCCCGGCCAGCGCAGCACGGGGATCCGCAGTTTTTTCAACGCGGCGAGCACGTCGTGGCGGATGCCGCGGGTGTTGGGGATGGGCGAATCGGGCCCGACCCAGAGGCCTTCGTAAATGCAACGGCCGAGATGCTCGGCGAAGTGGCCGTAGATGTTGCGATTGATGACGGGACCGGCGCGGTCGGCCCGGAGGACAAGCGTGGCGTGGGACATGGGACGTGGGAGGGATGGGGTTTCGCTTCGAGCGCGCACCGTAAGGCGCGCCGGGTCAAGCGCGCGCGCTATTTCGTGCGGACAGTGGGGAGGTCAACCGGCTTGGCCGCGGCGCGGGTCAACAGGCCGCGGTCACGCAGCCATTCCGCCGCGCGTTCCGGCCAATCCGAGGCCGGGCCGTAGCCCCGCCTCATGCCGAAACCATGCGGGCCCCGCTCGAACACATGCAGTTCGGCCGGCACCCCGGCGCGGCTCAGCGCCTCGTAAAACAGCAGGCTGTTCCCGGCGGGCACATTGCTGTCGGCCTGTGTGTGGATGAGCAGGGTGGGCGGGGTCGCGGCGGTCACGCGTTTTTCGAGGGAGAGCGCGGCGACCATTTCCGCCGAGGGATGCGGACCGAGCAGGGCGGCGCGCGAACCGGCGTGGGCGAAGGGGCCGGCCATCGTGATGACCGGGTAGATGAGCATCAGGAAATCCGGCCGCGCGGTGACCGCGTCGAGCGCCGCGCCGGTGCGGCCGGCGGGATCGTCAAACAGGGTGCCCGCGCTGGCCGCCAGGTGGCCGCCCGCCGAGCTGCCGATGACGCCGATGCGATCGGGATTGATGCCAAATTCGGCGGCGCGCGAACGCACGAGGCGAATGGCGCGCAACACATCCTGCAACGGCGCGGGATGGCCGAAATCATCGAGCCGACTTTTCAGGATGAATGCCGTGACCCCGAGATGGCTGAGCCAGTTGGCGTATTGAATGCCTTCGCGTTCATTGGACAGGTAACGATAGCCGCCGCCGGGGCAGACGATGACAGCGGTGCCGTTGGCCCGATCCACCGCGGGCGCGACCACGGTGAGGGTGGGCTCGGACACATGCGAGATGCGCCCGTTCTCCACCGTTTCCGCCGGGATGGGCTTGGCCCCGGGCACGCCTTCGGGCCAGAGGGGAATGGCGGGGGATTGGGCGGGTCCCTGGCTGAGCAGCAATGACGAAATCAAACCGAGTGGCAGGAGATGTGTCATGCCGCAACGCCTAGGCCAATCACGCGGGTGCACAAGATTCAACATTCTCCCGGCACGCCTCGTCGCGTCGGACTGTCAGGGAATTCATGGAATCGATCTTCAACCGGGAGCGTAGCAGTGGGTGTGGCGCTGAGCGCGTTCGCGATCGGTGTCCCCATTTCCCCACACCATGAACAATACATCCGCCGTTCCCCGCGTGGCCTTGATCGGCGTGTCTGGATACGCACGGATTTATCTTCAACTGATTCGCGAGAGTTTGGCGCGGTCGGAGATCAAGCTGGTGGCCGCCGTGGTGATCAATGCGCAGGAAGAGGCCGCTATAGTGGCGGAACTCACCGGGCTGGGGGGCGCCATTTATGGTGATTACCGGACCATGCTCGCGGAGGAGCGGGGGAGGATCGACCTGTGCATGATTCCAACCGGCATCCATTGGCATGCGGAGATGACCATCGCGGCCTTGCGCGCGGGGGCAAACGTGCTCGTGGAAAAACCGCTGGCGGCCACGTTGGCCGACGCCGAAGCGATCGCCCGGGCCTCGAGCGAGTCCGGGAAATTCGTCGCGGTCGGTTTTCAGGATTATTACGAATCCGCCACCCAGTGGCTGAAGCAACGGGTCCACGATGGCGC
>JADLBI010000262.1 GCA_020847775.1 Opitutaceae bacterium | reverse complement strand
CAAAATGCGCTGGCGCAGTTGGCGCAGTTCCTCGCGGGCAAGCACATCCTTCAGCTCCGGCTGGCCCATGAGAATGATCTGCAAAAGTTTTTGGTGGTCGGTCTCGAGGTTGGAGAGCAGGCGGATTTGCTCGAGCACGGCGAAGGAGAGGTTTTGCGCCTCGTCGATGATGAGGACGATATCCTTGCCGCGGCCGATGCGGTCGAGCAGCACGCGATTCATCTGCGCCACGAGGTCCACTTGGCTACGGGCGAGTTTGGTTTCGCCGAGCTCCGTGAGGATGGCCTTGAGCATCTGCGTCTCGGTGACGCGCGGATTGAGGATCAACGCGGTGTCGAAGCGCGTGGGATCAATCTCATTCAGGAAGCGACGGCAGAGCGTGGTTTTGCCGCAGCCGACCTCGCCGAGTAGAACGATGAAGCCCTTGCGCTCCTGGACGCCGTATTTCAGGTGCTGGAGCGCCTCTTGGTGGGTGGGGCTGAGGTAGAGAAATTTGGGATCGGGCGTGATGTTGAACGGCATCTCGCGAAACCCGTAAAACGCCTGATACATGGGAGTCGCCACATTGCGGCAACCCATGGGAAAGGCACGCAAAAACCATCGCGCAAAAAGTTTACAGAGATAATTTACAGAACGCTCCGGTTTTGCATCCAATGACGGGGTGCATCTGCGTCGCCTCATCGTCATCGTGTATTTGGCCTTGTTTCTGGGCGTAGCGGTGACCTCTGGCGTTTTCTTCCGACAGGCGCGTCAGGAATACCAAGCACTACGAGAGCAGGAGCGGAAGGTGCGCCAGCGACTGGCGGAAGCGGAACAGCGACTGAAAGAACAGGAGCGAATCCTCGAGCGCCTGCGCACCGACCCCGCGTATGTCGAGCGCGTCATTCGCCAACGCTTGGGCTACGCCAAACCGGACGAATACATTTTCCGTCTCCGCGAATGATCGGAGGGCGCGTTCTCATTTTCATGCACGCATTGATTCAGAAATTTCACCAAGCTGGGCAGGGGCAGGTCTTCGCGTTTTTCGACCAGCTCGATGAGACCGCCCGAGCGCAACTGCTCGCCGAGGCGGCGGAGATCGATCTGGCCGAAGTGCGCCGTTTGACCGAGACGCTGCTGGGGACGCATGGCGCGTCAGTCGATCTCACGGATTTGCAGCCCGCGGACTACGAGCGTTTGCCTGAACACGGCGGCGAGACGCTCGCTTGGGCGCAAGCACAGGCGGCGGGTGAGGCGGCGTTGCGCGCGGGCCGCGTGGCGGCGTTCACGGTGGCCGGCGGGCAAGGCACGCGCTTGGGCTACGACGGCCCCAAGGGCACGTTTCCGGTCACTCCGGTGAAGTTGAAGCCGCTGTTTCAGGTGTTCGCGGAAAAGCTCATCGCGGCTGGGAGGCGATACGGACGGCCTCTACACTGGTTCATTATGACCAGTCACCAGAACCATGCGGCGACGGAGGCGTTTTTCGCGGAGCACGGCTTTTTCGGAATGGATCCGGCGCAGGCGCATTTTTTCCGGCAAGGCCGGATGCCGGCGGTGGATTTCACGGGGAAAATATTAATGGAGTCACCCGGACACATCGCCATGAGCCCCGACGGTCACGGTGGATCGCTACGCGCGCTGGACCGCAGTGGCGCGCTCGACCTGATGGCGCAAGAAGGCATCGATATCCTGAGCTATTTCCAGGTGGACAATCCGCTGGTGCGTTGCATCGACCCGGCGTTCATCGGCTGGCACGTTTTGCGCGGCTCGGAGATGAGCAGCAAGATGGTGCCGAAATCCCATGCGGGCGAAAAGGTCGGTCATTTCTGCGAGCAGCGCGGCAAGCTCGTCGTGGTGGAGTATTCCGATCTGCCCAAGGTGATGCAGGAGGAAGCAGACGAGGCCGGCCACCTGCGCTATCTGGCCGGGAGCATCGCGATCCATCTGCTCGACCGCGACTTTATTCGACGCATGGCACGCGGCGCGGATGGTGCGGCACTGGGCTTCCACAGGGCGGACAAAAAGATCCCCACCATCGATGCGAGCGGCGCGCCAGTGAAACCGGAGAAGGCGAACGGCGTGAAGTTTGAGATGTTTGTCTTCGATGCGCTTCCATTTGCGAAAAATCCGGTGGTGATCGAAACCGCACGGTGCGACGATTTCTCACCGGTCAAAAACGCCGAGGGTAGTGATTCGCCGCAAACCTGCCGCGAGGACCAACTGCGGCAGTTCGCGCGCTGGGCGCGCGCTGCCGGGGCTGTGATGCCGACGGATTCGACTGGATTGCCAGCGGTGAGCTTTGAGGTGTCGCCTTTGTTCGGCGACGACACAACCTCCTTTGTCGCAAGCTGGAAAATGCTTTCGTCCCCACCGGTAATCTCGGAAGAACTGTATTTAAGCGACCGAACCTGAATCCCATGACCTTGCTCGAAAAAATCCAAAATGCCGGCATGTCCGGCCAACTCATGCCCACTGCGGTGGAAAACCTGCGACTATTTCTGGCGGCGGAGATGCCGACGTGGGCGCTGGCGAGTATGGCGGAGTTGATCGAAGCCGGAGCTTGGGCGGAATTAAACGACCGGTTCTACGCGTTTCTGGCTTTCGGCACCGGTGGCATGCGCGGCCGCACCATCGGCAAGATCATCACCGCGGCCGAGCGGGGCGGGACGGTCCCGGAGGCTGCGCCCGCCCATGCGGCAATCGGCAGTAATGTGCTAAACGACTTCACCCTGATCCGCGCGGTGGTTGGCCTGTATCGCTATACCAAAAAATACCGGGAGACTTGCGGCGACCGGTCGGTGCTGAAATTTGTCATAGCGCATGACGTGCGGCATTTCTCGCGGCATTTTTGCGAGCTCGCGGCATCGACTTGGGTGAGGCTTGGCGGCGAGGCCATGATCTTCGACGGTCCGCGGCCGACGCCGCAGTTGAGCTTTGCGGTGCGAGCGCTCAAAGCCCATGCGGGGGTTGTCATCACCGCGAGCCACAATCCACCGCATGACAACGGATTCAAGGCCTACTTCGACGATGGCGCGCAGGTGGTGCCACCTCACGATCAGGGCATTGTGGACGAGGTTAATGCCGTGCCGCTCGCGGAGCTCAGATCGTTTTTGTCGAAGGATCTAGCCCGCGTCATGACGCTGGGCCGAACCGCGGATGACGATTATCTGGCGGCAGCTGCGACAGCGCTGCTGGATGCCGATGTGATTCGGCGGGCGAAGCTCAAAGTGGTTTTCACCAATATTCACGGCACGGGGGCAGTCCATTCACTGCCCTTGCTTATCCACGCCGGTTGCGACGTGAGCCCGGTGCTGGAACAGTTGGAGTTCGACGCACGCTTTCCGACCGTGAAATCGCCCAATCCAGAAAACGCCGAGGCCTTGGCAATGGGCGTGACTCTGGCGGAGAAGAAAGAGGCCGATGTGGTGTTAGCGACCGATCCGGATTGCGATCGCATGGGGGTCGCGGTGAGAAATCGCGCGGGCAAGATGGAGCTGCTCACAGGCAATCAGATCGGCTCGCTGCTCACCGAATACCGGCTCGCGAAATACAAGGAGCTCGGCTTGATTCCCGCAGCCGGTTCGAATCGCGTGGCCATCGTGAAAACTTTTGTGACGACGCGCCTGCAGGATGCGATTGGCGAAGGCCATGGCGTGAAGGTCATCAACACGTTGACCGGTTTCAAATGGATTGCCGCCAAACAGCGCGGCTACGAAGAGCAGATGCTCAAGGCCGTCGGCGATTCCGTCGATGTGGCCGCACTGTCATTCGTGGATCGCGCGAAGCTGCTGCAAAAGCACGCGACCTTCTACGCGTTCGGAACCGAGGAAAGCTATGGTTACCTGCCCAACGATTATCTGCGCGACAAGGACGGCAACTCTGCGTGCCTCATGTTTGCCGAGCTGTGCGCGTCGTTGAAGGAGCGTGGCGTGACTGTGGCCGATTATCTCGATGAGATTTATCTGAAATACGGCTTCTACCTCGAAGGGGTAATTAACCTCTATTACGAAGGCGCGAGCGGCAATGCGAAGATCAAGCGCATCCTCGAAACCTATCGCGCAAGCCCGCCCCAGGCTTTCGGAGATGTGACCGTAGTGAAGTTTGAGGACTTCGGGCGGCAGGACATTCGTGACGCCGACGGCGAGCTCATCCCCAAACAGGACTTGTATTTCGTAACGTTGAGCAATGGCTACAGCTTCGCCGCGCGCGGTAGTGGCACCGAGCCGAAGATGAAATTTTATCTCTTCGCCAGTGCCAAGGTGGGCAGCGCCGCAGAGCTACCCGTAGTGAAGACGCAGACCAAGGCGGCGCTGAATGCCCTGATCAAGCTGATCGAAACCGACGCCAAGCTACGGGCGGAGGGTTGATCAGCGTTTCATCAACACCATAGGCGACAGGTAGGGCCCGACCTCCGGGCAGGACGCGGTCCGCTCGGAGAGCGGACCCTACCGGCGCTGCCGCGCCATAGTTCTACTTGATCCACGGTATGCGTGGTCAATCTGTGTCTATCTGTGGCAGCGAGCTACCGGTTTCACACCAGCAACAGTAGGGCCGGGGTCTCAAGGTGGGCCTTGAGGGCGTTGAGGAACTGGGCGCCGACGGCACCGTCCACCACGCGGTGGTCGCATGAGTGGGTGAGGGCCATGCGTTCGCCGACGACGATTTGGTCTTTGACGACAACGGGCTTCTTCACCGTGGTGCCGACGGCGAGGATCGCGGCGTTGGGCGGGTTGATGATGGCGCTGAAACGCTCGATGCCCATCATGCCGAGATTGGAAACGCAGAACGTGCCGCCGGTGAACTCGGCGGGGGCGAGCTTCTTGGTCTTGGCGCGTTTGGCCATGTCCTTCGCTTCGTTGCTGATGTCGAAGACCGTCTTCTTGTCGGTGTCCTTGATGACCGGCGTGATGAGGCCGTCTTCAATCGCCACGGCAAAGGAAACGTGCGTGCTGGCGTGCGCCTTGATGCCGGCGTCGGTCCACGAGCAGTTGACCGCGGGGACGGCGCGCAGGGCGAGAGCGGCGGCCTTAAGGATGAGATCGTTGACCGAAACGCGCACCCCGTCGTTGCCGAGGCTGGCGTTGAGCTGCTCGCGCAGGGCGTTGAGCGGGGCGGCGTCCACCTCGATCTCGAGATAGAAATGTGGAAGCTGGGTCTTGGATTCGACGAGGCGCTTGGCGATGGTCGCGCGCATGTTGGAGAGCGCGGCGGTGCCTTCGGCTTGGATGGGTGATTTGTCGAACGCGGAACGCCACGGCCAGGACGGTTTGGCGGGTTTGCCACCGTCGGCGGCAGCGGGGGCGGCTTTGGGTGCGGGCGGGTTCTTTGCCGCGGCGAGAATGTCGGCGCGCACAATGCGGCCGCCGGGGCCGGAGCCCTTGACGTTGCTATAATCGACGCCTTTTTCCTCGGCCAGTTTCTTGGCGAGCGGGGAGATTTTTACGCGACCGGACGTGACGGTTTCTTTCGGTGCTTCGGCCGGTTTGGCGGCGGGTTTTTCGGCCTTGGGTTCGGGCTTTGGGATCTCAGCCTTTTTCTCTTCGACCTTGGGCTCTGCTTTTTTCTCCTCGGCGGCTGGGGCGTTCTGCTTGGTGGGCGCGTCAACCTTTTCACCTTTTTCACCGATGGCGCAAAGTGGGGCGCCGATCTCAACCTGGGCGCCGGCGGCGGCGAAGATCTTCAACAGCGTGCCGTCAAAGAAGCATTCCAATTCCATCGTGGCCTTGTCGGTCTCGACTTCGGCGAGCATGTCGCCGTTGGCGACGGTGTCGCCTTCCTTTTTGAGCCATTTGACCAGCGTGCCCACGGTCATGGTGTCGCTGAGTTTGGGCATTTCGATGATGTCGGCCATGGGATGTTGGAGATTGGGTTTAGGAGATCGGAGTTTTAGAATGTGGAAATCAGGAAATTCGGAATTCAGAGAGTATGCCGGGTTACATCTTCAGTTCGGCAGGCTTTTCTGAGTTCCTGAGTTCCATATTTAATAATCCTAAATTCAGGCGAGGACTTCGAGCGCGGCTTTGAGGACGCGCTGCGGGTTGGGCAGTTGTTCAGTTTCAACCGGCGGGCTGTAGATGGCGGGCGCGTCGATGGTGGAGAGGCGCTTGATCGGGGCGTCGAGTTCGTCGAAGGCTTCGGCTTGGATCATGTAGGTGAGTTGGGTCGCGACGCTGGCGAAGGGTTTTTGTTCTTCGACGATGAGCACGCGGTGGGTCTTGGCGACCGAGGCGAGCACGGTGTCGATGTCGAGCGGGCGGATGGAGCGCAGGTCCACGATTTCGACGGAGATCTCGTGTTCTTTTTCGAGAATCTCCGCGGCTTTGAGGGAGTGCAGCACGCAGCGGCCGTAGGTGACGATGGTGAGATCGGTGCCTTCGCGTTTCACGTCGGCTTTGCCGAGTGGGATGAGGTATTCGCCGTCGGGCACTTCGCCTTTTTCGCCGTAGAGCAGGGTGTTCTCGAGGAACATGACCGGATCATTGTCGCGAATGGCGGACTTGAGTAGGCCCTTGGCGTCGTAGGGAGTGGCGGGGACGACGACTTTGACGCCGGGGTGGTTGGCGAGGACGTTTTCCGGGGTGTGCGAATGGGTGGCGCCGACGTTGGTGCCGCCGTTAGCCGGGCCGCGGATGACGATCGGGCAGTTGATCAAGCCACCAGACATGTAGCGGACGTTGGCGGCGTTGTTGAGGATCTGATCAAATGCGACCGAATAGAAACTCCAGAACATGAGCTCCATGACGGGGCGCACGCCGAGCATCGAGGCACCGATGCCCGCACCGATGAACCCGGCTTCGGAGATCGGAGTGTCCACGATGCGCTTGGGGCCGAATTTTTCGAGGAGGCCTTCGGAAACCTTGTAAGAGCCGTTGAATTGGCCGACTTCCTCGCCCAAGAGCACGACGTTTTCGTCGCGCTCGATTTCCTCGGCGAGGGCATGCCGGGCGGCTTCGCGGTAAGTGATGATTGGCACGGTGGAAAGTGGGTTGGGATTAATCGAAGAAGAGGCGGCCTTGGGAGGCGCGCTGGGCGGGATGGTCGGCTTCCCAATACACATCGCGCTGGATGTCGTCGATCGTGGGCCAGGGGCTGGCTTCGGCGAAAGCGGCGGCGGCTTCAGCCTCGTCGCGCGCGGCTTGATCGATCTCTTTGATCTTGGCCTCGGTAAGCACCTTTTCGGTGACGAGCTGATCTTGGAAGTTTTGGATCGGGTCCTTGGTGCGGCGATACTCCTCAACCTCGTCCTTGGTGCGATAGGTGTTGTCCGGATCGGCGACGGAGTGACCACGATAACGATAGGTGCGCATCTCGATGACGGCAGGGGCGGAGGTTTCACGGGCGCGGGTCAGGTATTTGTCCATCGTCGCGCGAACGGCGTAGAGGTCGTGACCGTCGCAGGTGTCCCAGGCCATATTGTAACCCTCGGCGCGTTTGGCGAGTTCGCCAGCGGAGGAACGCGACTGACTGGTGCCCATCGAGTAGCCGTTGTTCTCGATGACGAAGATCACGGGTAGTTGCCAGAGCGCGGCGAGGTTGTAGGCCTCGTGCACCGCGCCTTGGTTGACGGCGCCGTCGCCCATAAACGCCATGGAGGCGCCCTTGAGGCCCTTGTATTTAATGCCATAGGCGAGGCCGACCCCGAGCGGGATTTGGCCGCCGACGATGCCATGGCCGCCCCAGTAATTGCGATCGGGTGCAAAGAAGTGCATCGAGCCGCCCTTGCCCTTGGAGCAGCCGGTGGCTTTGCCGTAGAGTTCGGCCATCTGTTCGTTCATGCCCATACCGACCGAGATGGCGTGCCCATGGTCGCGATAGGCGGTGATGACGTGGTCATTTTTGCCCATGAGCGAGCAGCAGCCTACGGCCACGGCCTCTTGGCCGATGTAAAGGTGGAGGAAGCCGCCGATCTTTTTGGCCTGGTAGGCGCGCAAGCTGCGCTCTTCGAAGCGCCGGATGCGCATCATGGTGCGGAACAGCTCGATCTTCTGCTCTTTGGCGAGTTTTTGATTGATGGCGGCGGAGGCGAAATCGGCCGCTTTGGCAATCGGTTTGGCGTGCGAGGATTTGCTCAAGGTAGAGAGTCCTTTCAGGTTAAAGGGAGAGGATTCGGCCAGGCACGCTGGAAATCAAGTGTTTAGTCTTATGCGCTCGATAGTCTTACGCGCGAGCTGGCGTGATTTGTTCAATTTCCACGCGGACGGGCCGACCAGGGGAGCAGTCGGCCTTGAGGGCGACAAAACGATCGCGATAGCGGTCGTAGATGGGCCACAGGGCATGGCGGTCCGTCTCGGGCACCGGCAAGTCATTGATCGCGGCCCGCGAAAAAAAGCCAAAACGTCCCTCGCTGATGGCAGCAGGTAGCTCGGGGACAGGTTTGCGGCAGTGGAACAGGAACATTAGCCAGTGTGAATCTCCCTCGTAGGCTTTCTCCGCGATCATAGAGAAAAGATGCAGGTCGGCTGCGGTGATCGAGAAGCCGGTTTCTTCGCGTGTTTCGCGGACGGCGCATTCAAAGGGGGATTCACCGGTGGCGGTTTCCAGTTTACCGCCGATGGGGCTCCAGATGCCAAGATTGGGCGGTTTAGCGCGCAGGAGGAGCAAGTGCTCGCCTGCATTGTTCTCTAGAAAAACGAGCACGGCCAGTTTGTAAGCCAAAGGAGCGGTCATGTGGGAAGGCAGTAAATTATGTTTTGAGCGTGACGGTGGGCGAGGGCTCGACAACGTTTTTCAGAATGATCTCGCCGCGTCTGGCCCCCTCCAGCCTCTGCCTGTTGTTTTGGTGCGTGGCCTTGGCGTTATGCCCAGTGGGCGATGCGGCGCCCACCGATCAAGCACAAGTTGCCGCGGTGCGATTCGCAATCGTGCGGCCGCCGGGAGATGGCGCAACAAATTGGCTGGAAATGACGGTGGAAATCAATGCCCGGCCCGCCACGAACACGCCGGGGCGGGTGACGGAACGCGTGCGGGTAGAGGCTCGGCTCGGTTATGAGCGGCCGGTGGCTGGCGGCACCAAACAGTGGCGTTTTTATCGCGCTCACGCCGGAGTGGTCGGCTTGGTTTCAGGACGAAATTTGGTGCGATTCTATTTGCCCCCCGAGATTGTGCGCCGCGATGCGCTGGCGGACGCGCCGGAGTATTGGGATATCATGGTTGGTGGCGACAGTTTGGCGCCATCGGCCGCGTTAACACGTCACTCGACATCCTTGGCGACTGAGGCGGTTTACCGCGGTTTTCTGGATAAAGTATCTAGTGAAGGTGGGACTAATGATGGTGTGTTACAGCCGCAGTTTCTAACGCCGTTTCGCGACGTCTACACGCGGGACACGCCGACATTCACCCGGACGGAGGCGTGGCGATGAAACGTGCCCTCGTTATCAATTGTGGAGGTGCGCATGTCTCTGTCGCGCTGTTCGCACACGGGGCTGACGGTGGTTTGCGGGTGGAGAAATTTGCCCGCAGGGAGTTTGCAGGGTGGAAGCATGATGATGCGAACTGGCATATCGCGATGGCCTCCGCCCTGGAAGCGAGCCTAAGCGAAGGAGTTTGGCGCGCTCCCGTATGCTGCGTGGGACTCCCCGGCCATTTGGCGCTCACAAAACTGGTTCGCACTCCAACGGTGGACCGTGAAAAACGTCCACGAGTCGCGCAATTTGAAGCCTCCCAAAACATCCCTTACCCGCTAGTCGAGGCGGCGTGGGGTTATGCGGAAATGGGCGACGATGGCGAGGAGACCGAATTGCTCATCGGAGCCGCCAAATTGGAGACTGTCGAAACGATCTGCCGGGCTGTTCAGGCGGCCGGGGTGCTCATCACGAATTGTGAGCCCGCAAGCGTCGCGCTCTGGCGCTCCACCCTGTATCGCACCACAGAGCCTACGCTGGTGGTAAAGGTCGGCGCCCGTTCGACCCAGCTGGTGTTTTCCAGCCACGGCGTGCACTTGCGCACTTTGGCTTTGGGGGGGCAATCTGTGACCACGGCCATCGCGGAGCGCCTTCAAATCGATATCGCCGAGGCGGAGATGTTGAAGCGACGAGTGCTGAGTCTGGATCAGAGCCAACAAGTTGATGCCGCCTCACATGAGGTGGTGCAGACGGCGTGGAACGAGTTTGCTGACCGACTGCAGGCTGAGCTGCAACGTTCGTGGCTGGCATACATGCGCCATCCCGGTGCGAAATCGCCCACGCAACTTTGGTGGGGCGGCGGTGGCATGACGGCGGAATTAGCCGGACGGTTGGCCGAAAGGCTCGGCATCCCGGCTGCTATTCTGCCCGCAGATCCAAATCTGCGATTTGGAGATTCGGGGATATCCCAATCCGATACGGACAGTGTCGATATGGCGGTGTTAAGCGGATTGGCCGCTGGCGCGCTTCGGCCGAAATCGCCGCGACTTGAATTGTTGCCGCCATCCTACGCGACCGCGCTGCAACGCCGACGGAGCCACCCGTGGTGGTTGGCGGTGGCGGCATTGCTGTTGCTCCTGCCCGCGCCGCTGTTGTGGCAGCAGAGAACTTTGCGTATCCAACAAACGGCCGACTTGGCAGTATTGCAGGCACAGGTGGAGCCGTTGCGACGAATCGCGGCACTGAATGCCGACCACCAAGCACGTATCGCCGAGCTGAATAACCAGATCGCGGTGCTACAAGATGCGGAGGCGCGACGGACCGGCTGGCTGAGCTTGCTTGCGGATTTGCAAACCTGTTTTGCCGAGGTCGGCGACGTGTGGCTGGACGGCCTCGAGGCAATTGAAGTCGAAGCGGACAGTGCCAATAGGGATTCCGAGCCACGACTGGAACTAGCTTTGCGTGGGCGTTTGCTGGACGCGGGCGCGGCGGATACCAAGGTGCGGCAATTATTCACAAGCTTACAGGCTTCGCCATATTTTGAGGCGGTGAGTCACGAGCGGTTTGACCGCAGTCAGCCGGGCCTGTTGCGGTTTGAGATCAACGTGCGGATCAAACCGGAGGCGACGCTTTGATCATGACTGCTCGGCGTGCCAAAACATCTCCGACCGCAGTCCTACTGGTCGCTGGATTATTATCAGTATCAGGGCTGGGCTGGTGGTGGTGGCAGCAGGGGGCGATGCAGAAAACCACACGCCAAATCGAGGTGCTCCAACGCGAAGCCATATCGCTGGCCCAAGCTGAACCGGCACCCCGCGAAGAGGTGGCGCGGGAATTGGAAAGAGAGTCTGCACACCGGGAGTCCGAGCTGGTGTCGTTGAAGATACGCCGATTTGCGTGGCTAAAATCTGAGGCACAAAGACTCCCGGTTGATCGCCGCGCGGCGTATTTCGATCTCGTCGCCTATAGGCAACGCTTGACCGCGTTAGCGAAACAAGCGCAGGTCGAGCTGAATCGCGACGAGACCTTCGGCTATCCCGCTTACCTGAACGAAGGACCTGCCGAAGCGGATATTACGAGTGTGTTTCAACAAAGGATCGGTTTGGAACAGGTTCTATCCTCGCTCCTGCGCTGCCATCCCTTGGCGCTGCTCGAGGTTGAGCGCTTGCCAGAGCCAGTTGTCGCCGAAACCCAGCAAGGACGAAAGTTTGGATCGAACCATTCCTTGCCAACAGCACTCGCGTTGCGACGTGGCGGTGTGCTGAGCACGCAACGATTTGCGGTGCGTTTCACTGGGCGGACCGAGACCTTGCGCAGTTGGCTAAATGCATTGGCCGTTGCCGATTTGCCAGTCGTGGCGCGCAACGTGAGCGTGCAGCCCGCGGATCAAGGCCCAACCCGAACTCCGATAGCCAAGCCGGGAGTAGT